>CBINJL010000244.1:0-5509 GCA_966250925.1 uncultured Opitutus sp.
TGCGTAATGCTTATGAGGATACGCACGGCGAATTCATCCGCGCCACCGATCCGCTGTTTCGTCCCGTCAACCTGGTGACCGCGCCCGACGGCACGCTCTACCTCGTCGACATGTATCGCGGCATCATCCAGCAGGGCGCGTGGACGCGTGAAGGCAGCTACCTGCGCGAGCAGATCGAGGCCTACAACCTGCAATACGAGATCGGTCGCGGCCGCATCTATCGCGTGCGTCATGACGATTTCGAGCCCGGTCCGCAGCCGCGCATGCTGGACGAGACGCCGGCCGAGTGGGTTGCGCACCTTTCGCATCCCAACGGCTGGTGGCGTGACACGGCGCAAAAACTCCTCGTGCTGCGTCGCGATCTGACCGTGGTGCCGGCGTTGGAGCGTCTGGCCGGCGACACCACCGCCGCGCCCGCCACGCGCCTGCACGCGTTGTGGACGCTCGACGGACTGGGGGCGTTGGCGGATGAACCGATCCTGGCCGCCGTGGCCGACACGGATCCGCAGGTGCGCGCCGCCGGTCTGCGTCTGGCCGAGCTGCGGGTCGACGCGGACACCGCGTCCGAGGCGCCGCTGCTCGTCGCGCTGCGCACCGCGTTGCGCGATGCCGAGCCCAGTGTCGTGATCCAGGCCATGCTGTCGCTGCGCCGTGCCGAAGCGACCGATGCGGAAACACAGATCAAGGCCGCCGCGGAGGCTTCGAGCTCGGCAGGGGTTTACGCGATCAACGAGCAGCTCTGGCAGCCGGATCGGGCCGAGGACCCGCAACTTATCGCGCTGCTCGGCGCCGAAGGACTCAAGGACTACCGCCAGGGTCGCGCGCTCTACGACTCGCTCTGTTTTGCCTGTCACGGCCTCGACGGCCGCGGGGCGCCCATGCCGGCGGCCGGCCGCACCATCGCGCCGCCGTTGGTCGATTCGCCACGCGTGCTCGGCGATGAACGCGCCGCGATCGCCATCATGCTGCACGGGTTGCAGGGCGACGTCGACGGCGTCGATTACGGTGCGCCGATGGTGCCGATGGCGAGCTACTCGGATGCCGAGCTGGCCAACGTGCTCACCTATATTCGCAACAGTTTCGGCAACCGCGCGCCGGCTGTCGCGGCCGGGTCGGTGGCGACGGCGCGGGCGGTCGACACCGCGCGGGTCGACTACTGGACGCTGGCGGAACTCGGTGAAACGTTGCCCGCCCTGCAGGTGCCGCGGGCACGTTTCGAACGGCGGGCGGAGTGGAAACTCACGGCCAATATCGAGGCCCGCGAAGGTCAACCGCTCGAAGCGATGGTGGATGGCGATCTCGAAACGGGATACTACTCGCAGGGATCGCGCCCGTTTCCGGTCGAGTGGCTGACGATCGAACTGCCCGCCCGCAGCGCGATCATGGGCGTCGAAATCGATTCGAGTCGCGACCTGCACAAGGAGACGGGCAAACCGAATGGCTGGGCGCCGGTTTACAGCGTCGAAACTTCCGAAGACGGGGAGACCTGGAGCATGGCCCTGCCGCACGTGGTGGGCGAACCGCATGCCCGGTTGAACCTGCCCGCGCCGCTCGAAACGCGTTTCCTCCGCATCGCCATCGTCGAGAAGCACGGCTGGCAACCGTGGGCGATTCGTGAGCTAAATCTTTACGGTGACGAGAAATAGCAGGTGTTCCGCGGTATTTTACGATTAGTCGCACCTATAAGTAAATTTGCTGCGGGCTGCTGTGATTCCACTACGTAATCGTTTTCGCGGGCGGCGATTGACGAATGCCGCCTCTGGTGCGACTGTGATCCCGTTCCCGCTTAGCGGGGACATTTTGGGGTAACTAAGAAAGCAAATGGCCGGTCGCTTAGGGGTAGGCGACCGGCCAACTTCTTTTTGGGAGGGAAGCAGCAGACAACCTGCGCAGAACAGTCCGGCAACGTTCTGCGCTTGGGTCGGCCGTCGGATCGCGGCAGCGTTTCCGGTGTATGCCCCCCCTGGCCCCGTTTTCGTGGCGCGGTGCGATCCGCGTCGTTCTTGTTTTTATTGTCGTTGGCCTAAGTGCCGCCGGCTTGCGGGCCGATCCCGCGCCGCGTCCCAACATCGTCTTCGTTTTGGCTGACGATTTGGGCTACGGCGATCTCGGCTGCTACGGACAACGTGAAATCGCCACGCCGCGGCTGGATCGCATGGCGCGCGAGGGCCTGCGCTTCACGCAGTTTTATGCCGGCGCCACGGTTTGCGCGCCGTCGCGGGCCGTGCTCATGACGGGACGGCACATGGGGCACGTGAGCGTGCGGGGCAACGCCGCCAAGGAAATCCAGCGTTTGCGGCCCGAGGATGTCACCGTGGCCGAAGTGTTGCACGACGCGGGCTACGCCACGGCCCTGATCGGCAAATGGGGCTTGGGCGAAATCGACTCGGGCGCGCATCCGCTCGACCAGGGATTCGATACGTTCTTCGGCTACCTTAACCAGACGCACGCGCACAATTATTATCCCGACCACCTTTGGCGCGATCGCGAGCGCGTGCCGTTGCGCAACGAGGTGCAGCTCGCGCAACGCGCCGGCGAAAACTTTCACGGCGGCTACGCGGTGCGCAAAGTCGACTACAGCCACGATATGTTTGTCGACGAGGCGCTGCGCTGGATCGCCACGCCGCGTGAGCAGCCGTTTTTCCTCTTTCTGTCGCTCACGCTGCCGCACGCCAACAACGAGGCGACACGTGAACTGGGCAACGGCCAGGAAGTGCCCGATTTCGGCGCCTACGCGGACCGCGATTGGAGTGATGCGGCCAAAGGGCAGGCGGCGATGATCGGCCGGCTCGACCATGATGTTGGTCGCCTGCTCGATCACTTGGCAGAACTCGGGTTGGATGAAAATACGCTGGTGATGTTTTCCTCGGACAATGGGCCGCACGACGAAGGTGGTTTCGACGTCACCCAGTTTCAGCCGGCCGGACCGTTGCGCGGAAAAAAGCGCGATCTCTACGAAGGCGGCATCCGCGTGCCGCTGGTCGTGCGTTGGCCCGGCACGACACCGGCCGGCGAAACCAGCGACCACATCGGCTACTTCGGCGACATGATCGCAACCTGGGCCGAACTCGCCGGAACGGATATACCCGCCGGAGCCGATGCGATCAGTCTGGTGCCGACTCTCGCCGGCGATGACGCGTCGCAGGGCGAACACGAATATCTTTACTGGGAATTCTACGAGCAGGGCGGCAAGCAGGCGGTCCGCTGCGGGGATTGGAAACTCGTGCGCGCCGGACTCGGTTCGGGGCCCGTCGAACTCTACAACCTGGCCGACGATCTGGGCGAAGCGCACGACGTCGCCGCCGCGTATCCGGAAATCAAGGACGCGCTGCTGGCCCTCATGACGCAGGCGCATCGTCCCGACCCGAATTGGCAACCGCGCGGTAATCCCGCTCCGCCACCTCCGCCGGGACCAGGCGGTCGAGTGCCCTGAGCTGCGTTCAGTCGCCGCGCATTTCGCGGATGAAGTCCGGCAACACGGTTTCGAGCGGCGCGAGCTCAGGATTCCAGTGGCGTTCCCACTCGAACGACACGCAGCCGCGGTAACCGGAGTTTTCCAGCAATTCGCGAAACCGGGTCCAGGGAAACTCGCCGCTGCCCGGCGCGCAGTAGGTGAACGGTTTGCGCTTCGAAGGCCGGTTGATGCTGTCCTTTGCGTGGATGTGGCGAATCGCCGGAGCCGCGAGCGCGTGGAAGGCGCTCAACGATTCGCCCGCTCGCCAGGTATGATGGGCGTCCCACAGCAGATTCAGTTCGGGCAACGCCCGCAGCAGGGCGGCCAGGGCATCGCAGCGCACCAGACCGTCATGGGTCTCGACGCAAATATCCGCCTGCAACCGCAGATCGCGCCGCACGTCCTGCCATCGCTGCCACCAGGTCACCACCTGTGCGATCGCGGCAGGCGAGGGCAGCGTGTCCGCCTGGCCTCCGTCGAAAATTCGCAACCACGGACAACGCAACTCGTCTGCCAACCGGGCAAAAGCCACGGCGGTTTCCAGGTCCGCTGCGGTGGCCTGAAACAGTTTGATCGACGTGCCGAAGACGACTGTGCGGCAACCGGCCCGGGTGAGCGCATCGCGGCTGGCCGTGGGCGCGGGCAGGGTGGTGGCGAATCGATCCGGTTCGAGCGGAGCGCCCTCCAAACAACGAACTTCGACCGCCGAAAGGCCGTGACGTTGGGCCAGTTCGAGCACGCCGGCAAAGCTCAGGTCGCCGCATCCCAACGTGCTGAAACCAAGTCGGTATGAATTGGTTGCGTGAGCAGTGGATGGAACGAGCGACGACATGGAAGAAGTGACGGATTGCCGGAAGGGATTTTGTGCTCTGCTCCGAATGCGATTCAAAACGAAGCCCCGGAGCGTGAGCCGATCCGGAGCTTTGCCATCACACCGGGTGTTCCTGGCGAGGGGCCTGCGCGTTTCTCGAATCGCTCAGAACGGTGGGGACACTGGTCGTTACAAACGTGACGGCGTGGTGCCGGATGGGTGAGGCGCCGGTGACATCGGTTACATTGTGCAGACACCGGCGGGTGCGGCTTGCGCGGTGGCCGGGAGCCGCGCAGGGGATTTTGCCGGCGGCACCGACGTGGGGTCGGCGGCGCCATGGTAATTTTTCCGATGAGCACCGTTTCCCTTCCGCCGCCTGTCGGCACGGATATCTACCAGGTTCGCCTTGCGCAAACCGATGCTGACGTGCGTGCGGCGCAGCGCCTCCGTTTCCGCGTCTTCAATCTCGAACTCAACGAAGGTCTGGTGCAGTCGCACCTCACCGGCCTGGACAAGGACCCGTTCGACGCGATCTGCAGCCACATGCTGGTGGAGCTGCGCGAAACCGGCGAAGTCGTCGGCACCTACCGCATGCAGTCCGGTTCGACGGCGTCACAAGGATTTGGATACTACAGCGCGCAGGAGTTCGACCTGAGTCCCTTCGAGCCGGTGCGGCATGAAGTGCTGGAACTCGGGCGGGCCTGCGTGGCGCTGGAACATCGCAACCAGACCGTGCTGGCGCTGCTGTGGCGCGGCATCGTGATGCATGCGCGCCAGCACGGACTGCGCTATCTGCTGGGCTGCAGTTCCCTTTCCTCGCAGGACGAGGCGGGCGCGTTGGTGACGTTTCAGGGCCTGCGGGCGCGTTATCTGGCACCGGAGCGCTGGTGCACGCTGCCAGTGCCGGAGTGCCGCTGTGAGCGGGCGCCGGCGGAACCGCTGGCGGTGCCGCGCCTGATGGTGGCCTACCTGACGGCGGGAGCGCGCATCTGCGGCGAACCGGCGATCGACCGTGATTTCGGCACGATCGATTTTCTGACGTTGCTGGACCTCGAAACCGTGTCCGATCGCTTCCGGCGAAAATACCTCGCCTGAGCCTGCGGTTGTGCCGCAATGGCGGCGCATGATCGAAGCTTCGCAGTCCTCGTCTCCGCCGGTGCCCTGGCGTTGGTCCGGGCGCGGGGCGATGCGTTTGCTTGGGTTGCTGGGCGTGATGACGGCGGGTCTGGCCGACTACCTGACGA
>CBINJL010000245.1:0-5476 GCA_966250925.1 uncultured Opitutus sp.
GATCGTTTCAGTCGCCTCGGCATCCGCATCGAACGTGAGTTTCGTCCACTCCTCCGCGATGTCGCGCGAGCCGAGTTCGTGATCCCAGGCCAGGCGGCCGTAGGCATACCAATTGGCCTGCGCCAGCAGGTGGCCGGTCCAGTTGCGATCGTCGCCGGTGTTGGCCACGCCGGCAATGGCGGACAGGGTGTGACCCTTGAGCGAGCCATCGATCGCGCGGCCGACCGTCGAGCCGGCGCCGTGCGTGTAGGTGTCCTGATCGAGCACTTCCTCCCAGAGCGGCGCCAGGTAGGCGAGCTGGATGGAGGCGCCAAGATATTCCTGCGCGATCTGAAATTCCATCATGTGATGGGTCTGCGGCATGGTGCCGAAGAGCGGGCTGAACGGTTCGCGCGGCATGAAGTCGAGCGGGCCGTTCTTGATCTGCACGAGCACGTTGTCGGCGAACTTGCCGTCGAGCGGCACGAACTGGTTGTAGGCCTGCTTCACCCGGTCGGTGTCGTCGTCGTGCGCATACACGAAGGCGCGCCACATCACGATGCCGTCGCGTCCATCGGCGGCGAGCGGACCGGCCAGCATGTTGGCGCCGTCGGCATGATCGCGGCCGTAGTCGTGCGGACCGGGCTGGCCTTCGGAATTGGCCTTCACCAGGAACCCGCCGAAATCGGGAACGTATCCATAAATCTCCGACACCTTTTCCGCCCACCAGGCCTGCACCGCCGGATCAAGCGGATCGGCGGTTTTGAGTCCGCCGATTTCCATCGGCGCACTGAAGCGGGCCGTAAGATAAATCCGGATACCCCAGGGCCGGAAGACATCGGCCAGCGCCTTGACCTTGGCGAGATACTCCGGGGTGAGGATGAGCGCGTTGGCGTTGACGTTGGTGATGACCGTGCCGTTGAGCCCGACCGAGGCCAGCGCGCGGGCGTAGTCGGTGTAACGCGGCGAAAGCACGTCGGGCAGGTAGGCCCATTCCCAGAGCGAGAAACCGGCGTAGCCGCGCTCAACGAAACGGTTGAGGTTGTCCCAGTGATTAAGCAGACGACGCTCGATCTGCGGCACAGAGATCTCGTCGAGGCCTTCGAGCGCATCGCCGGCCTGGATCTTGCGCAGCAGGGCAAACGCGCCGTAGAGCGCGCCCGCATCGGAATTGGCGGTGATACGCACCGCGCGGTCACCGTCGACGGTCACGGCCTTCAACGCATAGCCATCGGCGCCAAGATCGTCACGCGGATCAGCCGCGACCAGGTGCACGGCGGGCTCGCGCCCGAGTAGTCCGCCGAGTCCGCGGGCCAGTTCGGCGCGCAGCGAGGCGATGATCGGCGAGTCGGCGCCGGACGGCGTTTGCACGACCACGGCACTGAGCGCCCCGCGGTAGGCGGAGCGGGCGTCGTGATCGGCGACTTCGTCATAACGCAGCCAGAGCCGGTAACCGTCCTCGGCCGAGGCCACGGCGGCACCGACTCCAGCCAGCAGGGCGGTGGCCAGCAGGAGTCGTTTCATCGTTCTTTTCAGGAAGGGCAGGAAGGTTAAGCCGAAGGCGTCAGCCCCGGAGGAGAACGGACGTCCTCGTCCGTTCAGCGGTGGGGAGGAACGGACAGGGACGTCCGTTCTCCATTTTGGATTTCATGGCGTGCACGGGCGGGTCAGGCCGCGGCGGCGCGGCGGGTGTCGAGTTCTTCGCTCATCTTCAGCGCGACGTGTTTGCTGATCGGGTAGAAGAGCATGCAGACGACACCGAGGCCGAAGAAACCGCCGGAGATCACGCTGACCATCGTCTTCACGCCGGCGAGCACGTTGGGATCGGTGGCGGTCTCGTTGGAGTAACCGTAGGCCGCGAGCATCGCGCCGGCGATGGCGCCGCCGAAACCGAGACCGGCCTTGAGCGCGAACACGATGCCGGCGAACACGAAGCCGGTCGAGCGGCGGTGGGTTTTCCACTCGGCCCAGTCGGCGCAGTCAGCGATCATCGCCCACAGCAGCGGAATGGTCGGGCCGTAGCAAAGCTGCACGCAGAAGGTGAGCAGGAAGACGGTGCCGACATCGTTGGGACCGACGATGATGTAGAGACTTTGGAAAATGGCCGCGCCGGCGAGACCGACGATGAAGACGAGTTTTTTGCCAAAACGATCGGCCAGCGGTTTGGCCGCGATCACGCCGAAGATCTGCACCAGCGTGCCGAACATGCTGAGCACGGAGAAGCCGACGGCGGAGGGACTCGCGCCCGGTTTCACCACCATGCCGAAAAGATCGAGGATGCGGAAACCGATGCCCGGGTTGGCCACTTCGGCGGCGGTGGCGGTGAAGCCGAGTTTCTCAACAAAGGCGCCCATCGCCTCGGGCTGGAGATACTTGGTGACGAAGACGTAGTTGGCGTTGCCGCGCAGCGCGAGGGTGATGAAGACGAACATCACCATGCCGAACATCGCCAGCCACGGGCGGCTGGTGAAGGCGTCGCGCATGTCCTTTTTGACGTCGGCCTTCTGCCCCTTCGGCGGCTGCACACGCTCCTTCACGGTGAAGAAGGTGATGACGAAACACACGATGCAGATGAGCGCATAGATGCCGACGGTCATGGACCAGCCGTGCGGGTTCTGGGTCGGATCGGCGGTCGAGCCGTCGCTGAACTTCGTCACCAGCGGCAGGGTGAAGCCCTGCACGATGAGGGCGGCGGTCATGGCGGCCACGAAGCGATAGGAGGAAAGGGAGGTGCGTTCGCCGCTGTTGGACGTCATCACGCCGTTGAGCGCGGCGTAGGGGACGTTGTTCATCGTATACGCCATCATGAGGATGGTGTAGGTGGCGACGACGTAGAGGAGCTTGGTCGAGCCATCGAGGCCTGTTGGCACGGTGAAGGTCAGCCAGAACAAACCGGCAAACGGCAGCGCGGACCACAGCAGCCAGGGGCGGAATTTGCCCCAGCGGTGATTGGTGCGGTCGGCGACGATGCCCATGATGGGATCGGTGATCGCATCGGAGAGACGCACCCAGAGCAGCATGGCGCCCATGAACGCCGCGCTCACGCCCACCGTCTCGACGTAGAACGCCGTCGGGAAGACGATGAACATCTGGAAAACAAAATTGGCCGAGGCGTCGCTCAGGCTGTAGCCGGCCTTCTCCTTGAAGGAGAGTTTCACGTTGGTGGAATCACTCATGCGCGGGGTGGGGTATGGGAGGTGGAGTCGGTGAGCTGGGAACGAAGAAAACGGATCGTCGCACGATCGCGGGCGGGGCGGCGGACGCGCCGCGGGGCAAAGGATAAAACAAAAGGGGCGTCCCGGATCGGACGCCCCCGAAATCAGCCGGCGCGGCCTCAGCCGTGCAGGTAGGTGTTGAGGAGGTTTTCGAGATACTCCTGGCGACCGGACAACGGCGTCGGTTCGCCGAGCTTGAAGGCGATCTTTTCGAGCTCCTTGAAGCCGATCTTCTTCTTCTCGATGTCGCGACCGAAGCCGACGTTGTAGGTGGCGTAGCGGGCCTTGACGATCTCGGTGAACTTGCCGTCGGCGAGGATGCGGCGGGCGATCTTGAAAGCCAGGGCGTAGGCATCCATGCCGCCGATGTGGGCGTAGAACAGGTCGGCCGGATCGATGGACGGCCGACGCAGCTTGGCGTCGAAGTTGAACCCGCCGGTGCCGAGACCGCCGGCGCGCAGGATGGAGACCATCGCGAGGGTGAGGCCCTTGACGTCGGTGGAGAACTGATCGGTGTCCCAGCCGAGGAGCGTGTCACCGGTGTTGGCGTCGATCGAGCCGAGCATGCCGGCGGCGGCGGCGACCTCGATCTCGTGCTCGAAGGTGTGGCCGGCGAGGGTGGCGTGGTTGGTCTCGATGTTGAACTTGAAGTGCTTCTCCAGCTTGTAGGTGCGGAGGAAGTCGATGCCGCTGGCGACGTCGAAGTCGTATTGGTGCTTGGTCGGCTCCTTCGGCTTCGGCTCGATCAGGAACTGGCCCTTGAAGCCGATCTCCTTGGCGTAATCGACCGCCATGTGAAGGAAGGCGGCGAGGTGGTCCTGCTCACGCTTCAGGTCGGTGTTGAGCAACGTCTCGTAACCTTCGCGGCCGCCCCAGAACACGTAGTTTTCGCCACCGAGTTCGAGGGTGCATTCGAGCGCTTTTTTCACCTGCGCGGCGGCGTAGGCGAAGACATGGGCATCGGGATTGGTCGAAGCGCCGCACATGTAGCGCGGGTTGCTGAAGAGGTTGGCCGTGCCCCAGAGGAGCTTCACGCCGGTCTGCTTCTGCAGGGTCTTGGCGTGGGCGACGATCTGGTCGAGATACTTGTGCGACTCCTTGAGCGACTTGCCCTCCGGCGCGATGTCGCGGTCATGCCAGCACCAGAACGGCGCCTGGATCTTTTGGAAAAATTCGAAGGCCGCATCCATGCGCTTCTTGGCCACGGCGACAGCGTCCTTGCCCTTCTCCCACGGCCGCTCGATCGTGCCGGGACCGAAGGGATCGCCACCCGTGCCGCGAAACGCGTGCCAGTAGGCGATCGAGAACCGCATGTGGTCCTTGACCGATTTGCCGTCGACGATCTCGTCCGGATTGTAGTGGCGGAAGGCCAGCGGGTTGTCCGTGCCGGTGCCTTCGTAGGAGATTTGCGGGATGCCCGCAAAGTGACGTGACTTCATGATGGTGGAATGCAGAGGGGTTGCTCGGGGCGGAAGCGAAAGGCAGATGAACCGGCGCGGCGCGAGGGCTCTCAATGCACCGACCATCCTAACATTTGACTCCAGCCGGGAGGCTTACCTTGGCCGCACCGGGCCGCCGCGGTCAAATCCGCAATCGCGGCCCGCCAGCGCGCTGTTGCCATTTCCCGGCGACAACGCCAGCACCCTACCCGCCCCCGCCCCGCATGACCCGTCGCATTACTCAAAAGGACATCGCCCAGGCCCTCGGTCTCGACAAATCCACCGTATCGCTCGCCCTGCGGAGCCATCCCAGCATCCCCGTCGCCACCCGCGAACGGGTGAAGGCGATGGCCGAAAAACTCCACTATCGGCCCGACCCCGCCCTCGCCACCCTCGCCCGCCAACGCTGGAGCGGCCACACCGCCGGCAGCGGCGCCGCCATGGCCTACTTGGTGGACAGCCGGATGGACAACTACACCTACCACCGGCGTTTTCTCGCCGCCTGCCAGACGCGCGCCGACGAACGCGGTTATCACCTCCACGTCTTCGACCTCGCCGATTACCACTCGATCGAAAGCGCCAGTCGCGTGCTCTACCATCGCGGCATCCGCGGCCTGCTTGCCCCCCAGCTCGCCCGCACCGCCGGCCCGGGCATCGACAAACTCCCGCCCGACAAATTCACCGTCGTCTGCCTCGACCAGGGCTGGGTTGAAGTGCCGTATCACTTGGTCGCCCCCGACATCTTCGCCGAAACCCGTCTCGTGTGGCGTCATGTTGTCGGCCGCGGCTATCGCCGCATCGGCGGCGCCATCCTCGCCCACACCCCCACCGCGGTCGACGACG
>CBINJL010000246.1:0-5474 GCA_966250925.1 uncultured Opitutus sp.
ATGACGTTGCACGTCCATCGCCAGACTGTTGGCCGTTTCGTAGAGCCGACTGCGGTCCTTTTCGAGCGCCTTGAGCACGATCCAATCGAGATCGGCCCGCACCGCCGCGGTGAGCCGGGCCGGATCGGTGCGCCGTTTATCCGCCTCTTCGAGTTGTTCGGAAAGCGGCAGCGACGCGAGCCGGGCCGACGGCCGCACCGGCTCGCGTTGACGCAGGATGCGGCGCATCTCGTCGAGACCAGCCGCGGCGAGTTCCTTGGCGTCAAACGGCGTGCGGCCCGTGACGAGTTCATAAAGCAGCACGCCGAGGCTGTAGATGTCGCTGCGCGTATCGATGTCGACCCCGCCCATCGCGGCCTGCTCGGGACTCATGTAGGCGGGCGTGCCGACAAACGACATCTGCACGGTGAGCAGAATCTTGTCGGTCAACGACACCTCGGTGGCCTTGGCGATGCCGAAGTCGATCACCTTGGGCACGGGCGCGCCGTCGAGATCGGTCACGACGATGTTGGACGGTTTGATGTCGCGATGAATGATGCCCTTCTGATGCGCGTGCTGGATGGCGTGGCAGATGTGCACGAACAGCTCCAACCGCTGCCGCAGATCCAGCCGCTGGTCGTCGCAGAAGCGGGTGATGCGCGTGCCCGACACCAGCTCCATCGCAAAATACGGCGAGCCGCGATCGGTCGCGCCGGCGTCGAACACATGCGCGATGTTGGGATGATCCATCATGGCCAACGCCTGCCGCTCGGCCTCGAAACGCCCGATCACGCTGCGCGTTTCCATCCCGAGCTTGATGATCTTCAACGCGACCTGACGCCGCACCGGTTTTTCCTGCTCGGCCCGGAAGACCACGCCGCAGCCGCCCTCGCCGATCTTTTCCAAGAGTTTGTAGGGGCCGATGCGGCTGCCCACCGCTTCCTCGCCGGGCAACAGGTCGCCGGCCGCATCCGCTCCGCCGGCCGTGCCGTCGAGCGTCCCGTCGACCCCGCCGCGCCGATGCGGCAGCGCCGTGCCGCCATCGGCGAAAAACGTCTCCGCCTCCAGCGCCGCGTCGAGCAGGTCCTCGATGCGCCGGCGCAGGGTCGGATCGTCACCGCAGGCGCCGACCAGAAACCGCGTGCGGGCCGCGGCATCGGGCAGCTTGCGCGCCTGGTCGAACAATTCCTCCTCACGTTCCGATGCGGCGGGCATGACGACGATGAACGCTCAATGTTGGTCGCGGATGGTCTGGTAGAGCCAGACCTTCGCGTAGGCCCAATGTCGCTCGACCGTGCGCTCGGTCACGCCGGTGCTGGCCGCGACTTCCTGGTTGGTGAGCCCGACAAAAAACTTCAACACCACCACAAGCGCCTTTTCCGGATCCTGCACCCGCAGCCGCTCCAGCGCCTCGTCGATCAGCAGGATTTTTTCGTCAGGCGAGGTCGCCGCAAGCTGCGCCTCGTCAAATTCAACCCGCTCGAAATCGCCGCCGCGTTTGATGCGGGCCTTGCGCCGCGCGCTTTCGATCAGGATGCGCCGCATCGCCTCCGCCGCCGCTCCGAAAAAGTGCGCGCGATTCATCCAGTGATGATCGCCCGCCTCGACCAGCCGCAGCCACGCCTCGTGCACCAGTGCCGTCGGCTGCAGGGTGTGTCCCGGCGACTCCCGGGCGATGCGCACCCGGGCGTGTTTGCGCAATTCCTCGTAGACGAGCGGCAACAAGTCCTCGGCCGCCCCGGCCTCGCTCTTGCCCACCGCCACCAGCATTTGCGTCACATCACTCATGGCCGGACACGGCGCGGCCCACGCGCGAAAATTCCAAAACTGGAAGGACAGGAGCGGCGGATCACGAGGGGGGGCGGGAAACGTTCGGAAGCGAGCGACGGGGGGCGAAGCGATGCCACTCCATCGCGTCCGCCCGTCCCACGCCAGCTTGTCTTGCATCGAACGGTCAAGTTGGAACCGGCAACAGCGAACGACCTCGCGCGGACGCGGTCCATCCCGGGAGACGTTGTCCCTCGCTTCCATTTTTAATCGGCCATGTCCTCTGCCTCGTCCCGCCCCACCACCACCTCACCCTCCCCCGGGGGAGACGGTCATGATAGCCGCTGCGGACGTCAGGCGAAGTCACCGCTGAGCATGCCCGCGCGCGGCTGGAAGGACATCCTCGTGCGCACGCAGGCGGAGATAAAGGCGGACAACCTCTCCCTCGTCGCGGGCGGTGTGGCCTATTATGCGTTTCTCGCCACCGCGCCCGCCCTCGCGGCCACTCTCGCCATCTATGCGCTGGTTTCCAATCCCGCCACTGTGGCCGATCACCTGCAGTTGCTGCAGGGGGTGGTGCCACCGGATGTGATGCCGCTGCTCCAGGAACAGGTGACGCAGTTCGTGGCCGATGACACCAAGGCGGGTTGGAGTCTGGCCATCGGCATCGCCATCGCGTTGTTCGGCGCCACCCGCGCCGCCCGCGGTCTCATCCTCGGCCTCAACATCGCCTACGACGAGGCCGAGCGGCGCAACGTCATCAAACTCAATCTTCTCGCGCTCGGGCTCACCGTGACCGGCATCGTGGCGGTGGTGGTGCTGCTGGCCATGGTCGCGGGCGCGCCGCTGGCGTTGCGTCGGTTGGCGCTACCCGGCGACACGGCGGCATGGTTAAACTGGGGGCGCTGGCCGCTGCTTTACCTCGGTTTCGCCACCGCGCTTTCGGTCGTGTATTGGATCGGCCCGTCGCGCCGGCAGCCCAAGTGGCAATGGGTCACCTGGGGAGCGTTGTTCGCCGCGCTGCTGTGGCTCGCCGCGTCAGCAGGGTTTTCCATCTACGTCTCGCACTTCGGGAATTACGGCAAATCCTACGGCGCGCTCGCCAGCGTGGTGGTGTTTCTCGTCTGGCTGTATCTCACCGCCTACGTCGTCCTCTTCGGCGCCGAGCTCAACGCGGAGATGGAGCACCAGACGGCCATCGACACCACCTGCGGCGCCCCCAAACCCATGGGCCGGCGCGGCGCCTATGTGGCGGACACCGTCGGTGCGACCGCCGAAGAGATCCGCCAACGCAAGCATCCCAAAGCCACCCTCGAGCCCGGCGCCGAACGCGAGGAATCCACCCACCCGCCCAAGCGTTCCGAGTAGCCAAAAGTAGCGGGAGCATCCTGCTCCCGATTCCGACATCTGCCTCCCAGCCGTCCAGCCCTACGCCCACTCCGCAGATACGGGAGCTGGAAGCTCCCGCCACTCTCGGACCGCCGATTGACCCGCACCGAAAATTGACACCACCGGCACCGGCGCGTTTGCCTGCGCACTTGGACAATCGCTGCCTGTTTTCGCCGGACCGGGTGCACCGTTACTCGCTCATCCACCGCCTCGATCCGCTCTTCGATCGCGGACGCTACCTGCTCTGGATCGGTCTGAATCCCTCCACCGCCGACGAACGCCAGCTCGATCCGACGCTCACCCGCATCGCCGGCTTCTGCCGCCGCGAGGGCATGGACGGATTTCACATGGGCAATCTCTTCGGCCTGCGCACGCCCTACCCCAAGGAAATGATGGCCGCACCCGATCCGGTGGGGCCGGACAACGATGCCGCCCTGCTCGCCGCCGCCGCCAAGTGCGAGCGCGTCATTGCCGCCTGGGGCACCATCGGCGCCTTCCAGGATCGCGCCGCGGCCGTCGTGTCATTGCTTTCCGGATACGATCTGTGGTGCCTCGGCACCACCAAGGACGGCCACCCGCGCCACCCGCTCTACGTGCGCGGCGACCAGCCGCTGGTGCGCTGGACGCCGCCCAACTTGAATTCGGCCGTCGTTCAGCGCGCGGCAGCTTCCGAGAAGTAGACGGTGTAGGTTTCGTCGGCGATTTCGTAGAGCGGTTTCAACACCACCGATCCGACCGGCGTGCGCGCCAGGAAATGGCCTGACTGCCAGTCGCGGCCTTCGACGTATTGATGCTCGTATTGCGGCGTGATCGCATCGAGCGATTCGAGCGCGACTTCACGGTCAGTCAGCGCGGCCAACACCACCGGACCGTCACGCAGGGCGAACCGCGTGGGATCACCCGGCAGGGGCTCGGCCGTGAGTTGTTTGGGAAACTCCACCATCAGGTTCGTTGCCGCCGCCGGCCAGTTGCGGCGGATTTCCAAATATCCATCGGCCGAAACTTCCCCGTTCAATTTGCTTCCGTCCACCGTCACCGTTCCCGGCGCGGTGGCCCAAAACGGCTGGCGAATGCGCAGAGTCCATTCGCCGGCCGCCGCCGGCACCACGAGCAACGCGATCGTCCACGCCGTGTCCGCGCCCGCCGACACGAAATTGTTTCGGTCCGCACTCGGATCGACGGTCTGAGTGACAGTCACGCGCTGCTCGCCCATCGCCAGTTCGGCAGTCGACGGCACAAACTGGCTGACCGTGATGCCGTCGTCCGCGGTATAATAAATGAGAGATTCGTAGAGCGCGTGCGCCTGCACCAGCGAACCGTGACAGCACCAGAAGTCCGTCGTCTCCGCGCCCCAGATTTTGCGCGCCCCCGGATTGAGCGGCAGGAAGTAGGCGATCATGCCGGTGTGCGGATGCTGTTGCGCGAGCACGCCGTTGTAGAGCGCCCGCTCGATGTAGTCGGCGTAGCGCGCCTCGCCCGTCCAGCGCAACAGATACTGCGCCACGCGGATCATGTTGTAGACCGTGCAATGCTCCTGGGCCCGGGCGCTGAGAAACCGTCCGAATTGCTGCGGCGGAATCCAGAACTCGCCGGCGTTGTTGCCGGTGGTGGCAAACATGCCGCGGGTCTCCACCGCCTCCTGCCAAAACGCCTTCACCACGGCGCGGTAACGCTCATCACCCGTCACTTCAAACAACCGCGCCGCGCCATGTATCCACGGCACGCTGGCATTGGCGTGGTCGTTGGACAGCGGATCGCCGCCGGCAAGCAGCGTTTGGAAAATATCGGGCATGGCGTAACGCGACGCCAATTCGAGATAACGGGTGTTGCCGGTCTCACCGTAGAGGTCGGCCCACAGTTCGAGCATACCCGCGAATTCACCGTCATAAACCACATCGATGCGCCCGGCCGCGACCTCGCCGGCACTCCAATCGGAAAACCACTCGCTCGCGCGTTCGAGCACCGCGAGCGCCTCACTGTCTCCAGACTATCGATACGCATCGAAAAGCCCCATCAGGGTTTTGTGCACCGTGTATTGCGGCGACCAGACCGGCCGGTGCGCGGTCAGCATTTCGAAGTATTTCACCGGAATCGATCCCACCCAGCCATCGCCGTTGAGTTCCTGACAATGCTCCAGCCCAGCCACCATTTCCTGCACCCGCGCCGCCAGCAGCGGATCACCGTCCATCGCCGCAAACTGCGCGGCCGCAGAGAGCCAGTGCCCGGCGAAATGCCCGCGCAACTGACAGTGCGGCGCTTCCCAACCGGAGTGCAGATCGGTCGCGGGCCGGTCGATGCGGACACCGGCTTCGAGCAGATGATTCTGCAGCAGGTTCTCG
>CBINJL010000247.1:0-5467 GCA_966250925.1 uncultured Opitutus sp.
AGCGTTTCCGGAAAGTCGAGCGAGTGGCGCGGACACGACAGGTCCTTGGCCGCTTTGATCGTGTTGGCCGCCACATAAACGGGCGGCAAAACCAGTCCGCCGACTTTCGCCGCCAGGGCACGGCAAAGCGCGTGCGCCTTCAGGCCGTCGAGTCCCACCGCAGCGTGGCGGCCGTGATACTCCAGCGCGCCCCACGGCAGATACGCGATCGGATGCGCGGCTGCGATGGCCTCGATCTCGTCGGGCAGCAGGCGTTCGTAGCAGCCCCAGGCGGGCGACGGAGAGGAGGTTTCGGGGGCGGACACTCCGCGAGTGCGCGAAACGGGCGCGGCGCGGGCAAGTTGAAAGAAAATGAAAAAACCGCGGGAGTATTATCCCGCGGTCGAGAGATCAGGCGGCATTGCGAACGCCGCGCGTGCGCAGCGATTACTCGTGCTCGGCCAGCCAGCGCTCGGCCTCGATCGCCGCCTGGCAACCCATGCCGGCCGCGGTGATGGCCTGCCGGTAAACATGATCGGCGCAATCGCCGGCCACATACACGCCCGGCACGCTGGTCTTCACCTGCGAACCGGCGGCGGGCTTGAAGTAGCCATTGTCCTCGGTCTCCAGCGCCGCCGCGAACGGACCGGTGTTGGGCACGTGGCCGATGGCGACGAACAGGCCCTTGATGTCGAGCACGCTCTCTTCGCCGGATTTGACGTTTTTGATGCGCAGGCCGCTGACGGCGCCGGCTTCGACGCCTTCGACCGCGACCGGCACGCCGTCCCACACCGGCACGATTTTTTCGTGGGCGAGGGCGCGATCGGCCATGATCTTCGAGGCGCGCAGTTCATCGCGGCGATGGACGAGGTAAACCTTGTTGCAGAAACGGGTAAGGAACAACGCTTCCTCGGCCGCGCTGTCGCCGCCGCCGATCACAGCCACATCCATCTTACGGTAGAAAGCGCCGTCGCAGGTCGCGCAGGTCGTCACGCCCTTGCCGCCGAATAATTCCTTTTCGCCGGGCACGCCGGTCATGCGCGGGGAGGCGCCGGTGGCGATGATGACGGACTTGGCCAGAATGGTGCGGCTGCCGCAGACCAGTTTGCGGGGCGAACTGGTGAAATCGACCTCGGTCACGAGCGCCTGTTCGAAGCGTGTGCCGAACTTGGTCGCCTGCTTGCGCAGGTTGTCCATCAGCATGAAACCGTCGACGCCCTCGGGAAAGCCGGGGAAGTTTTCCACTTCGGAAGTGGTGGTGAGCTGTCCGCCGGGTTGCGCGCCCTCCAGCACGAGAGGGTTGAGATTGGCCCGGGCGGTGTAGATCGCGGCGGTGAGGCCGGCGCAGCCGGTGCCGATGATGACGACGTTTTCGACGGAAGGGTTGCTCATGGAAGGAAGATACCCAGAGCGTCAAACCGCGGCGGCGACAAGGCTGGATCGCCGAATTTGCGCGATCCGGCCGGTCAACCGTCAAACAGCCGGCAGGCGGGATTCCGCCAGGCGCACCCAATAACTGGCGCCTGCGGGGATGGCCGCATCATTGAAGTCGTAGGTGGGATGATGCAGCGATGCGGTGTCGCCGTTGCCGACGAGAATGTAGGCGCCGGGCCGCTCCTCCAGCATGAAGGCGAAGTCCTCGCCCCCCATGATGGCGGCGGCGTCACGGTCGACGTTTTCGGCTCCGGCTACTTCACCCGCGACCGCGGCCGCGAGTCCGGTTTCTGCGACATGATTGGCCATGACGGGATAACCCGGCAGCCAGTCCACATCAGCGGTCGCGCCGTAGGCGGCGGCGGTGTGTGTCGCCAGTTCCCGGATACGCGTCTCGGCCAACTGACGCAGCGAGGCGGCCATGGTCCGCACGGTGCCCTTCAACTCCACCGACGGCGGGATGACGTTGAACGCCTCGCTTGCGGTGCGGAAACTCGTGACCGAAACAACCAGTGGCAGCATCGGATCGCAGGTGCGGGAAACGATCGTCTGCAGCGCCAGCACCACCTGGGCGGCGACGACGGTGGGATCGATCGTCTCGTGCGGTTTGGCGGCGTGACCGCCGCGGCCGTGGATGACGATGCGGAACTGGTCAGTGGCGGCGAAAAACGGGCCGGGGCGGATGCCGAAACGCCCGATCGCGACGCCCGGCCAGTTGTGCATGCCGTAAACTTCGTCGATGCCGAAGCGCGCCATCAGGCCATCCTCGCACATGGCACGGGCGCCGGCCCCGCCTTCTTCGGCCGGCTGGAAAATGACGGCCACGGTGCCATCGAAGTTGCGTGTTTCCGCCAGCACCTGGGCGGCGCCGAGCAGCATGGCGGTGTGCCCGTCGTGACCGCAGGCATGCATGACTCCGGAGTTTTGCGAAGCGTGCTCCGCCCCGGTCGCCTCGGTGATGGGCAACGCATCCATGTCGGCGCGCAGGGCCACCACGCGACCGGAGGCGCGGGCGCGGCCATGGATCACGCCGACCACTCCGGTGCGACCGATGCCAGTGGCGACTTCGTCGCAGCCGAAGGCGCGGAGCTTTTCGGCGACAAAAGCCGCCGTGTGGTGCGTGTCGTATTGCAGTTCCGGATACTGGTGCAGGTGCCGCCGCCAGGCAGTGATTTCGGAATGCAATTCAAGAACGCGCGGATGAACGGACATGGGATGAGGCCTATGGACATGGACCATGGGCGCAGGTTGAGTCAACCGAGGGCAGGGCGATCGTGTAAACGAGATATAAAACGCGCGGCGGCATACCCGCGTTTGCGTCTGGCGACGAGGGATATGTTCGCGGTGTTGAGAATATCTGGCGATTCGGGTTTGCGGTGCGGCTGCATGTATCTTGTTACAGGGCAATGCAATCGAATCAGCCGTTCCCCTGGCCTGAAGACGAGGCCCGTCGATTGGAGGTCCTGCGCGAATGTGCCCTGCTGGATACGGAACCGGAGCAGGAATATGACGATCTGCTGCGGTTGGCGGCGGATATCTGCGGCGTGCCGATTGCGGCGATCACGCTGGTCGACGAGGCCCGGCAGTGGTTCAAGGCGCGCATCGGCATCGATGCCTGTGAAACCTCGCGGGATCTTTCCTTTTGCGCGCACACGATTTGTCAGCCTGACGGCGAACTGCTGGTGGTGTCCGACGCTTCGCGGGATCGTCGGTTTGCCAGCTATGCCAACGTGCGCGGCGATCCGCGCATCCGCTTTTACGCCGGCGCGCCGCTGGTCACGCACGACGGCGCCGCGTTGGGCAGTCTGTGTGTGGTCGACCGCGTGCCGCGGGAGTTGACCTCGCGGCAGGAGACGGCGTTGCGGGTGTTGAGCCGACAGGTCATCAACACGCTCGAATTGCGTCGCATGGTGCATCAGCAGCAGGCGTTGATCGCGACGATGGAGCGCACGCGCAGCGAGTTGGAGGAAGCCCGCAACAAGGCCGAACGCACCACCGCGGCCAAGGGGCAGTTCATCGCCGGCATCAGCCACGAAATCCGCACACCGCTCAATGCCATCATCGGCATGTCAACGCTGCTGGGAGACGAAAATCTGTCGGAGCAGGCGCGTGACTGTGCGGCCACGGTGCGTTCGTCGGCGGAGATTCTGCTGGCGTTGGTCAACGACGTGCTCGACCTCTCCAAGATCGAAAGCGGTCGGCTCGAACTTGAGCACGCGCCGTTCGATCTGCCGGCGGCGATCCAGCAGGCGCGCGATTGCCTCACTGGTGCGGCGCGCGGCAAGGGACTGGTGCTCGAGGTGCGGACGGATCCGGCGCTGCCTCGCCACGTTTGCGGTGACGTGACGCGTTTTCAGCAGATCCTGATCAACCTCATGGCCAACGCCATCAAGTTCACGGCCAAGGGACGCGTGACGGTGGAAATCGGATTGGCGCCGGAAAGTCAGGGCGAACAAATTGTGCTCGCCTGCGCGGTGGCCGACACCGGCATCGGCATCCCGGCGGCGCGATTGAACAGTCTGTTTCAGGATTACACCCAGGCCGATCCGTCGATCACCCGTCGTTATGGCGGCACCGGGCTCGGGCTTTCGATCAGCAAACGTCTCGCCGAAATGCACGGCGGGCGCATCTGGGTCGAGAGCCAGGAAGGCAGCGGTTCGACGTTTCATTTCACTTTGGCGGTGCGACCGGCGAAAGCTGCCGCGCGCAGTCCGGCCGCCGCGGCCGATCCCGAATTCGCCACCCGGCATCCGCTGCGGATTTTGGTGGCCGACGACAATCCGGTGAATCGCAAGGTGGCCGCGCGGCTGCTGGGCCGGCTCGGCTACACGGTGGAACAGGCGGCAGACGGTCGCGAAGCCCTGCAACATCTGCGTGAAGACACGTTTGATCTCGTGCTGATGGATCTGGAAATGCCGACGATGGATGGACTCGCGACGACCGAGCGCATCCGGGCGGAGTTTGCCCGCGGGCAACAGCCCTGGATTGCCGCGCTCACCGCCCATGTGTTGGCCAGCGATCGGCAGCGGTTTCTCGATACCGGCATGGACGATTATCTCGCCAAACCGATTCGTCCCGATCTGTTGCGCGAAGTCCTGGAGCGGGCGGTCGCACACATCACGCAGCGCGGAGGATAAGCGCGACGCGCAAACCGTTTCCTCTTACCGATCCAGACTGCCGCGGACGTCGTTGAGCACGGGACTGCGGGCGACGACAGGACGGACTTCGACCGTGAGGCCGAGAGGCAGGCCGGGACACTGTTGGGCGATCTCGGTAGCCTCGTCGAGCGTGTCGACCGTGAGCATAAAATAGCCGCCCACCACCTCGGTGGTTTCCGCGTAAGGACCGTCGGTGATGCGTTCGCCGCGGGCGCCGGAAACAACGCGGCCGCCGAGGCCGAGCGGGTTGGCCTGTGCGACTTTGCCGGCGGCGGCGAGGCGTTCGAACCACGCGTTCCAACGCTCCGCGGTGGCGAGCCGTTCCTCGGGCGTGAGGTGCGCGTGGGTTTCCGGACCGGCGTTGCGAAAGAGCAGGAGGTAGGACGGGGCGGAGGACATGACGGAGGGTTGATTTTGCGTGCTTAACTATGAGGCCGAGCCGGAGCTCGGTGTTCCCTAAGAGACAGGTTACCAGCCGTGGGCGCGTTTGATGCGGAGGCCTTCGTAGAGGTCGGGCGGAAGTTCCTGCAGGAAACGCGAAGGTGATAGCAACATGCCGCCGGGGCCGGCCTTGGTCGCGATTTTCGGGTAACAGAGATAAAGTTCGTTTTTGGCCCGCGTGACCGCGACGTAGAAGAGGCGGCGCTCTTCCTCGACGTCACCCGACTCGATCGAGCGACGGCCGGGAAACATGCCATCGGCGCAACCGATCACGAACACGACATCGTATTCGAGTCCCTTGGCCTGATGCACCGTGGTGAGTTTGATCGCCTCGGCGTCGGGATCGACGGAGCGGTCGGTGGTCTCGCCATTGAGCAGGACGATCTGCGCGAGCAGGTCCTGCATTTCGTTGAAGCGCGCGGCGAATCCGGCGAGAGCGGCGAGTTCGTCGAGAC
>CBINJL010000248.1:0-5459 GCA_966250925.1 uncultured Opitutus sp.
CGGGGCTCAGCAGCATGATGCGCGAGCTGGAGGAAGACCGTTTTACGCGCGGCGATTATCTTCTCGATGTCGGTCGGTTTGCCGGCACCCGCCAACCGCAATACATTGAACAGCCGTTGCAGGCGCTGGCGGTGGATGGCGATCTGACCTGGCGTTTCGACTGGGCGCGCACGAGTCACAAACTGCTGGTGTCGGCGGAAGTCGTGGATAGCGATTATTCGCGGCTGCAACGCGGACTCGATGGCGACGAACGAGCGGACTTGCCATTGACGGTGCGGCGGTTCGATCCCGACGCGCCTGATTATTTTCGTCCGGCAATGACGTCGGCCACCTACCGCCGCATCATCGCGGACCGCGACGAAGTCACCCGCTACTGGGGCGCAACCTTGAGCGAGCGCGCCGCGTTGGCCGACGGCCGGGTCGTTCTTACCGCCGGAGCCCGCCACGACCGCGTTGATCTGAGCGTGGTTGATCGCACGCCGGACGCGCCGCACGACGAGGTCGAGAGTGCGACGGACGAACTGACCTATCATTTCGGCGGCAACGTCATCGCGGTGCCGGGTCACCTGTTGGTTTACGCCAACACCAGCACGGCCTTCGAGCCCTCGACCCGCGTCGACCGGCGCACGGGCGAGATTCAAGGCAACGAAACCACCGGCGGATTCGAAGTCGGCTTCAAAGGCTACGGCTGGGATCGTCGGCTTAGTGTCAATGTGCACGGCTTCTCGTTCACCAATCGGAACATCTCCCGACGCAATCCGCTCTATCGCGACCCGATTGCCGATGCCGACCAGTCACAGCCGGAGCTGATCGCCGCCGGCCGCGAGCGTTTTCGCGGGGCCACTCTCGATGTGCGGGTGAAGGGCTCGGAGACCTGGCAATTGCAGGGCAAGGTCGCCTTCACCGATGCGATCACCGAACGATCGCCCGATCTGCCGCAGGAGGAAGGCCGACCGCTGGCGCGGGTGCCGCGCTGGACGGGTGCGCTGTCGAGCCGCCACACCTGGCGCGAAGGAACACTGGAAGGGTGGAATGCCTCGACCTCGCTGGTTTACGTCGGCCCCTATGTGCA
Organism: uncultured Opitutus sp.; assembly: GCA_966250925.1. Taxonomy (GTDB): domain Bacteria; phylum Verrucomicrobiota; class Verrucomicrobiia; order Opitutales; family Opitutaceae; genus Actomonas. The sequence goes on from CBINJL010000248.1 coordinate 1,073, forward strand.
GACGTATGAAGATAGTCGATACGCCGAACTTGATTATCCCGGTTATGTGCAGGTTTCGGCCGGCGTGGGTTATCAATGGAAACGCGGCCTGCGGCGCCACAGCGTGAACCTGCGTGCGCGCAACGTGCTCGACGAGGACATGCTGGTCCGTGCCGGCCGCACCGGAAACGATCCTTCGCTCAGCGTCGGCTACCGGCTGATGTATTGAGCAGGCAGCTACAATCGCTGTTTTTCTAACAGGAGAGAACAGAGGCTAACGGAGCCTTCAGCCTGCTGGTCTTTGTTCTCTTCGTTTCCTTCTGTAAAGAACCCAGCAGTGGAGCAGCTCTGTTGTCCTCCGTTGCCTCCTGTGAAAAATCACCTGCTTCAACGCCACGGCGCGAAGTGCAGCAGGGTGGCGCCGAGGACGAAGAGCAGGAGCTGCCACTTGGCCCACCAGCGGAACCAGGTGCCGTAGCTGAAGCCGGCGGCGGAAACCACGCCGACCAGAATCACGCTGGTCGGGATGATGAGATTCGTGAAACCATCGCCGAACTGAAAGGCGAGGATGGCGGTTTCACGATGGATGCCGAGCACGTCGGCCAGAGGCGTCATGATCGGCATGGTCAGGGCCGCCTGACCGCTGCCGCTGGGTATCAGGAAGTTCAATACGCTTTGGAAGGCATACATCACGAAGGCGCCGGTGGCCGGGCCGAGGTGGCCGAGATGGGTCGCGACCGCATGCAGCAGCGTGTCGATGATGCGCGCGTCCTCCGCCAGCACGACGATGGCGCGGGCAAAGGCGACCAGCACGGCGGTCGGGCACAGGTCGCGGGCACCAACCATGAAGGCGTCGGCGATGCGATTGGGCGAGAGTCGGGCGGTCAGACCGCAGGCCAGGGCCATGGCCAGAAACAACGCGGCGATTTCGGCGACATACCAGCCGAGGCGGAGAGAACCGTAGCCGAGCACGGCCATCATGACGCCGAAGACGCCGAGGGTGGCGACCTGGCTGGGCGTGATGTCGTTGTGCTCAGTCGCTTCTGGTCCCTGCGCGAGTTTGCGGCGCCACTCCGCGTCCGCTGCGGCGGTGAGACTGGCGGCGGGATCGCGGGCGACGCGACGGGCGTGCAACGTGACGATTGCCGCGCACACTCCGGTCACGACCAACCAGCAGAACACCCGGTAACCGAAGCCGGTTTCGGTCGGCTGCTCGGCGATCTGCTTGGCGATGCCGAACGAGAACGGGTTGACGAAGGCGGTGGCGAATCCTGCCTGCGAACCGACGAACGGAATGGCGACGCCGGTGATCGCGTCGAACCCCAGCGAAATGGCGAGCGGCACCGTGAGCAGCACGAAAACCAGACACTCTTCGGCCATGCCGAACAGCACGCCGCCGAGACTGAAGGCGAACATCAGGATGGGGATGACCGCAAATCGTCCGGCACCGCGCACGTGTTGCGTGAGCCAACGCAGACCCGCCGTCAGCGCGCCGGTGGCCGAGAGCACGCCAAACGCGCCGCCGATGAGCAGGATGAACGCGAGCGTGTGCATCGCTTCCTCGGCGCCGCGCATCGGGGCGAGCAGCAGGTCGAGTGGGGTCTGCGGCACGGATTCGACATGTTGAAATTGGTCGGGCAACACGACCTCCTTGCTGCCCGAACCGGCGAAGTCGCGGCGCTCGCGGGCGTATTCACCGCCCGGCACGATCCAGGTGAGAACCATCACCGCGACCATGATGGTGAAGATCAGCACGAAGGCGTTGGGGGCGCGAAATGTCATCGGTGGAGAAGTCAGACCCGTTCGAGTCCCTGCAATTTTTGGTGGGCGTCGAACACGAGCCGGAAGCGTCCGTGCACGCCGTTTTCGGTCACGACCTGTTGCAGCGCCTTGGCCGGAAACTGAATCGAACGCCCGTCATCAAGCACCGCGCGCACGGTGCGAGCCTGACCACGATAATAGCGCAACACTTCCTCGGGCGAAAAATGCAGGGTGAATTCGAGCGCAGGCATGGCGGCGATGCGACGGGTCAACTCTGATCAGGGCACGCGGAGACCGGAGGCGCGCGCGAGGCTCACTTGTCGATGGTCAAAACTCATAAAAGCGTCGGCTTGAAGGTGGAGCGCGGCGGCAACATGGAACACGTCGAACGCACGTGTCCCGAGAAGCGCCGTGTGCCTGGCAGTTAGCCGGCGGGCCAATGAGAGCACGGGCACGATGGGAACTGCAACCGACACCACGGCGCCGGCCGCGAGATCGGCGCTGAGATGATCGGCCGCCGCATGGAGATCCTCCACCGTTGATTCGCGCCGAAAGAGCCGAAGCTGAAGCGCGTTTTCCATTTCGAATTGCTGCCACGGTGTCAGGATCAGCGGGAGCGACGCACTGGACACGGCCGCCAGAGCCGCGGGGGTATTGGCATCGGCAAGATAAAGGGAAACCAGCAGACTCGTGTCGGCGTAGAGCAGGGCGCTCATAGTTCGCCGCGTCCCTCGGAAAGCAAATCGGCGTGAGTGCGGACGGAGCGAACAGCGGGGGGCAATCGACGTTGTTGCCAATATGCACCCAATGCGGCCGCGGGGCCGGCCGGCGTGATATCCGCGGGTTTTATCGGTGACAGGCGGGCGACAGGTTGGTCCCGGCGAGTGATGATAATTTCCTCCCCTTGCTCGACTTCCGCCAAGATGGCCGCGAGCTCATGCTGCACCTTCCGAATGCTGGCGCTCTTCATGTCTAACGTGATGTTAGACGCAAAGAGGCCGTCAAGATCAAAGGCCGGGGGCTCCCCAGCGCTTCAATCCAGCACTCACCACGCGCGTTTTAGGCCTTTCGCAAATATACCCGCGCATGCCACAGGGTTGACGCCTCGGGGCGGGACGGCTGTTTATGGATGCTTATTTACGCATGGACGATACCGCCGCGCCCTCACGCCTGCCGCTCACTTCCCCTGACCTCGCCGCCGACCGTCTCGCCCGCCTGCGCGAACTCCTGCCCGGTGCCTTCGCCGAGGGCAAACTCGTGCCCCAAAAACTCGCCGAGCTCGTCGGCGCAGCCGCCGTCTCCTCCGCGCCCGAACGCTACGGACTCTCCTACGCCGGCCGCGCCGAGGCCCTGCGCGAGATGCTCGCGCCCAGCCACGGCACCCTGCGGCCCGATCCCGCCGCCTCCGTGGCCTGGGATGCCACCGAAAACCTCATCCTCGAAGGCGACAATCTCCACGTCCTCAAGCTCCTCCAGTCGGCCTACGCGGGCGCGGTGAAGCTCATCTACATCGACCCGCCCTACAACACCGGCAACGACTTCGTCTATCCCGACGACTTCCGGGCCGGCGTGGCCCGCTACAAGGAGATCACCCAGCAGAATCTCACGACCAATCCCGAGACCAGCGGCCGCTACCACAGCGACTGGCTCAAGATGATGCACCCCCGCCTCAGCCTCGCTCGCAATCTGCTGCGCGACGACGGCGTCATCTTTGTCTCCATCGACGACCACGAGGTCCACAACCTCCGCCTCCTCATGGACGAGGTGTTCGGGGAGGAGAATTTTGTCGGGGAGATCGTTTGGAAATGCCGTCAATTCCCCGATGCGAGAGCCGGAAGCGGCTTGTCCACGGATCACGAATATTTAATCGCTTACTCGTGGAATGAGGGCGTTACATTGCGCGGCGTTCCACGTGACGAATCAAAGTTCGATAATCCCGACAACGATTCACGTGGGGTTTGGATGAGCCGGAGTCTGCTTGGACTGGCGCGCAAGGAAGCGCGTCCCAACCTTCATTATCCGATAACCGATCCCAAAAACGGGCGCACGTTCGAACCGCCGACAGATACCGGATGGCGATACGCCAAAAGCCGAATGGAGCGAATGATCGAAGAGGGAAAAATCTTGTTTCCATCTTCAGCAAGCGGAAGGCCACGCGAGAAAAAATTCCGTTCGGAGCTTGAGAGCGAAAACAAAGCTTTCCCGAGCATCATCGATGACGTTTTTACCAGCGGAGGCACCAAGGATATTCGAGAGCTTTTCGGTGCCGATGTGATTCAATTTCCAAAACCGGCAGAACTTCTTCGCCGCCTCGTCACACAAGCCACCGGCCCCTCCGACCTCGTCCTCGATTTCTTCGCCGGCAGCGGCACGACCGCGCAAGCCGTCCTCGATCTGAACCGCCAGGACGGCGGCGACCGCAAATTTATCCTCGTGCAGTTCCCGGAAAAGACCGGCCGCGACGACTTCCCCACCATCGCCGACATCACCCGCGAGCGCGTGCGCCGCGTCATAGCCCGCCGTCCGGCCGACCTGCTTTCTGCTGTCTCAGAGAGAGAAGGGGGGGGCAACACAAGCCGTTCGTGCCGAGGGATTTCAGTCCTATCGCCTCGACGATTCCTGCTTCAAAGTGTGGGGCGGCGAGGCC
>CBINJL010000249.1:0-5443 GCA_966250925.1 uncultured Opitutus sp.
TCGCGCTCTATTCCACCGTCAACGGCGTGTTCACAATCGTGCAGCAGATCATCGTCAACAAGACGACCAAGGACGACGCGCAGGTGGTCAACCCGACCGAGAAGCCCAAGTCGGCTGACTGGAATCCCAACAAGAACAAAGCGAAGCGGAAGAAGTGACGTGATCGCGCGTCGCGCGCTTCGCCCGCAGCAACAGGAGATCAAGTTCCATGGCCGGTCATAACAAGTGGTCCAAGATCAAGCGCCAGAAAGGCGCCAACGACGCCAAGCGCGGCAAGGTGTTCAGCCGCCTGTCGCGCGACCTCACCCTGGCGGCGAAGTCCGGCGGCGGCGACCCCGATATGAACGCGCGGCTGCGCACCGTGCTGCTCAAGGCCCGCGCCGAAAACATGCCGGTCGACAACATTGACCGCGCGATCAAGAAGGGCACGGGTGAGCTCCCGGGCGTGAGTTACGAGGACAACACGTATGAAGGCTACGGCCCCGGCGGCGTGGCGTTTGTGATCAAGTGCACGACCGACAACAAGACCCGCACCTCGCAGGACATCCGTTCCATTCTCTCCAAACACGGCGGCAATCTCGCCGGCAGCGGCGCGGTGGCGTTTCAGTTTCTCCACGCTGGTCAATTCCTCATCGCGAGCGAGGCGACGACCGAGGACAAGCTGATGGAAATCGCGCTCGAAGCCGGCGCCGATGACGTGATCGGCAGCGAACACGGTTTCGAAGTGCGGTGCGAAATCGCGGCCTTCGACACCGTCGCCCACGCGCTCGACCAGGCCGGCATCGCGACCGAAAACGCCGAGATCGCCTACATCCCCACCAACACCGTGCCGGTGGCTGATCTCAACACGGCGAAGACTTTGGAAAAACTCCACGAGGCGCTCGACGACAACGACGACGTGCAGCAGGTGTTTTCCAACGAAGACGTCGCGGCGGAGATTTCCGCGCAACTCGAGGACGCCTGACCGCCGCGCGCCGCGGTCGCCGACATTCGACCCGCGGGCGGCACGTTCCCTGCAAATCCGGGCGCCATGCGCATCGCCGTCATTTCCGATTCCCACGATCGCCTGCCGGCGCGGTTGCCCGGCCTGTTGGCGCCGGCGGATGAGATCTGGCACTTGGGCGACGTGTGTGATCCCGCGACGCTGGTGGAAGTGGAGCTGTTGGCCAAACCGCTCTGGATCGTGGCGGGCAATTGCGACAGTTGGCCGGTCTGGCCGCTGGAGCGGAGGCTGGAACGCGGCGGTCACGTGTTTCATCTCGAACACATCCCGCCGCGCCGTGCCCCGGCCGGCGCCCACGTGATTTTGCACGGCCACACCCATGTGCCGCGCAACGAAACCGATCCGTTCGGCCGCCGCTGGCTCAACCCGGGCTCGGTCAGTTCGCCGCGCTACGACGGCCCGCCGAGTTTTGCCTGGCTGACGATCGACGAAAGCCGCGACCGCGCTCCGTTGCAGTGGGATTTGGTTTTCCTGTGAGGCAGGGTGGTGTTTTCACAGGAGGAAACCGAGGGCAACAGAGCTGATTCACTGAAACGGAGTTTTACAGCAGGAAACCAAGCGAACGAAGGAGTCTGTTTGGGTGAGACTCGCAGCTTTGTTCACTTCGTTTCCTGCTGCAAAAAACCGCCACGGAGTCGCTCGGTTTTCCTCTGTTCCCTCGTGTAACCAAAAAACCACTACGCGCCGGTGATGGGCTTGAGGCCGGCTTCGATCTCGGTGCGGCGTTTTTCCAGAAACGGCGGCAGGGCCAGCGATTCGCCGAGCGTTTCCATCGGTTCGTCGGCGGCAAACCCCGGGCCGTCGGTGGCGATTTCGAAGAGGATGCCGTTGGGTTCACGGAAGTAGAGACTGCGAAAATAGAAGCGGTTGACCGGGCCGCTGTTGGGATAACCGGCGTCGACCAGGCGTTTGTGCCAGTTGGCGTAGTCGTCGAAGTCCGGCGTGCGAAAGGCCACGTGATGCACGCCGCCCGCGCCCTGGCGCGCGGTGGGGGCGCGGGGATCGACCGCGACGTGTAGCTCCGCCGCCGGACCGCCGTCGCCCATGGCGAACACGTGCACGGTGATTTCGGCCACGTCGCCGTGTTCGTCGGCGGTGCCGGGCAGGGCGTAGGTGCGCGCGGCGCGCAGGTTCATGAGGCCGGTCAACACGCGTTCGGTGGGGGCGAGCTGGGTCACGCACAACGTGATCGGGCCGAGGCCGCGAATCTGGTGTGCGGCCGGCACGGGACTGCGTTCCCAAGGATGATCGGGCTGGCCGCCGTCATCGACCACGAGTGCGAAACGCTGGCCTTCGGGATCTTCGAAATCGAGCGTGAGCCGGCCATCACGTTCATGAATCTCGCCGTGCATGACATCGTGGCGGGTGAGGTGAGCGGACCACCATTCCAAGGTGGCGGCGGAGCCGACGCGCAATCCGGTGCGCGAGACGCTGCGCGCGCCGCGGCGTTCGGGGCCGACCGGCCAGTCGAAAAACGTGAGGTCCGTGCCCGGCGAAGCGGCGCCGTCGGCATAAAACAAATGGTAGGCCGAGACGTCGTCCTGGTTAACCGTTTTTTTCACCAGGCGCAGGCCGAGCACCTGGGTGTAGAAGGCGTGATTGCGGCCCACATTGGCGGTGACTGCGGTGAGGTGATGGATCCCCGTGAGTTGCATTCTGCACCGTATGCCGAACCGCGGGCGGCGTCCACTGTGGCCTGCACTTCCCGTCGCTCCGGCCACTGACGCGGCGACGCGGGCAGCGTGGAGTTGCGGGCCGCGGACGGGATGTGCAACGTCGGGCCATGTCCGACGAATCACGCGGGAGTTCCCCCCGTTGGCAGCGCAGGTTGCATGAAGTCATTTTTGAGGCCGACACGCCGGCGGGGCGGCGGTTCGACCTGCTGGTGCTGGCGGCGATTCTGATCAGTGTGGCGGCGGTCTGTCTGGAAAGCGTGCGATCCCTGCGCGACGCCTACGGGGCGGAGTTGCGGGCGTTGGAGTGGGTGGTGACGGTCGCGTTCACCATCGAGTATGGCCTGCGGCTGATGGCGGTGCGGCGGCCGTGGGTCTATGCGCGTAGTTTTTACGGCGTGGTGGATCTGTTGGCGATATTGCCGACCTACCTGAGTTTGTTCGTGGCCGGCACGCAGTCGCTGCTGGTGGTGCGGGCGCTGCGCCTGTTGCGAATCTTTCGGATTTTGAAACTGACGCACTTCGTCGGCGAGGCGCGGTTGCTGCGGGCGGCGCTGGCGGCGAGCAGCCGCAAGATCACGGTGTTTCTCGGCACGGTGCTTACCTGCGTGCTGATCGCGGGGGCGTTGATGTATCTGATCGAAGGCGAGGCGAACGGGTTCACCAGCATCCCCAAGTCGGTGTATTGGGCGATCGTGACGATGACGACGGTGGGCTACGGCGACATCGCGCCGCAGACCATCGCGGGTCAGGTTCTGGCGTCGCTGTTGATGGTGGTCGGCTACGGGGTGATTGCGGTGCCGACCGGCATCGTGACGGTGGCGATGCACGACGTGTTTCGGCGCTCGACCAACACCCAGGCCTGTCCGGCCTGCGGCGCGGGCAACCACGCGGACGACGCCCGTCACTGCAAGTATTGCGGGGAGAAGTTGTAAACAAACGTCGCCGCCGGTTTGCGTGCCGGGGTGGTGTGCCGGCGGAGAGGGGGGCGGCACTGTGGCGGACAATTCGGGTCTGCGGCTGGACGTTGCGCCGACAATGGCAACGCTGAGAGCCGTCATGACGATCGAGATCCTGGATTTCACGCCGGAGCTGGCGCCGCATTTTGAGCGACTCAACCGCGCCTGGATCGAAGCGTTTTTCGAAATCGAGCCGCAGGACCTCGTCGAGTTGGAGCACCCGGGCCGCATCATCGCGGCCGGCGGGGCGATTTTGTTTGCCCGCAGCGAAGGCGAGATCGTGGGCGTGGGGGCGTTGCAGCGCTTCGACGACGAGACCTTCGAAGTGGTGAAGATGGGCGTCGACACGCGTTGCCAGGGGCGGGGGATCGGCCGGCGGATTCTGGATGCACTGGTGGAGCGGGCGGCGGATCGTGGCGCGCGGCGGGTTCGCATCGAGACGAATCGGGCCCTCGCGGCGGCCAACGCGCTTTACGAGCGGGCGGGATTTCGGCCGGCGGCAGACGCGCGCTCCTGGCACGGATATGCCCGGGCCGATGCGTTTTGGGAGCGAGATCTGGGCTGACGACTCGGGGCGATAGCTAACGCCAGACTCTGGCAAAAGTGGGCGAGACCGGTTTTATTTGAACGAATCCCCGATGCCCTGCGTCGGAGAAAAGCACATGCCCGCTTTGACTCTACCCCGTCTGCTGGCTGTTGGTTTGGGATTGTGCCTGATCGCAGGCGTTTCCCGTGCTGCCGACGGCCCGTCTTCGATTTCACCAGGCGAGATGATCGAGTTGCGGGAGCATCTGGTGCCGGGCAAAACGGTAGTGGTGGGCTTTTACAGTGCCTACAGTCCCGGCTGCCCCTGTGCCCTGTGCGCGGCGTTGGACAATCCGCTGCAGGCGATGGATGAGGCGCGCGACGACGTGGTGGTCATTTTGGTGGATGTGAATCGACCGGGGGTGACCGGCATCGATTGGCACTCGCCGGTGGTGATGCAGTTCGGGCTGCGGACCCTGCCGCATTTTATGATTTTCGGGCCGGACGGCCGCATGGTGGCGGAAGACGATCCGCAACATCGCCGGGCCACGGCGCGCGAGCAGGTGCATGCCATGATCGAGACGTTGCCCGCCCATGGGGCGACGGTCGCGGTGGCGACCAACGGCTCCTAGACGCGGTGGGCATCAGCGGGCGCGGATGAGCGGCTCGGTCATGTCGGGATGCAGCACCGGGACGAGGAAATCGTGATCGGTCGCCGGCGTGGCGAATTCCAGATTGCGGGTGGCGTCGGCCAGGCGCCGGGTGAGCGCGGCGACGATGCGATCGCAGGTGGCGTCGAGCGTCAGGCCGGTCGGTTGGCGTTGCAGCAGCGTGCGCGGCAGCGGAGGCGGTGTGGTGGGATTCATGGGAGGATGGCTGGGTGGTGGAGCCTCCTCGGAACCTTCTCCGGCGGGGGGAAATAAAAAAACCCCTCCGGTTGGGCACCGGAGGGGGCAAAGTGATGGGCACTTACTCTCCTCGCGGTGCGCGGGTAACGGACACGATGGCGACTACGGCCACGGCGACGGCGTGGACGGATTTAAGCGCGGATTTCGTGACCAGGAGGTTCATGCGATTGCGGGTGACACGGACAAATCGGACCGCCGGCGTCAAGACTTGAGTCACAGGCGATGGATTTGCGGACCGGCGGACCGCATCTGACACGCATCGCACCGGCCAACGGTAAGGTTTTTGCGGAAACATTTTGTGCGTCGCCGAGGGCTGCGGATGATGACCCCGCACGTATGGAGGACCATTATCTGTTGCACGACCTGGGCTGGCTG
>CBINJL010000250.1:0-5428 GCA_966250925.1 uncultured Opitutus sp.
CAAAGCCGCCGGCGGCGCATTCGTCGGCCTCTCGGTTGCCGGCTGGCTCGATCCCGACGGCCCCGAGGACGAGTTTGTCGCCAAACTCGAAACACTCCGCGCCGCTCCGCTGCCCGTGATTGTCTGCAACAGTTTTATCCGTCGCGCCGATCTCAAGTGCACCGGCCCCGAGGCCAATCACGACGAAGTCATCGCCTACTGCACCCGCGCGTTTCGCCGCGCCCAGCGCGCCAGCGTGGGCATGATCACCTTCGGCAGCAACGGCGCCCGCCACGTGCCCGAGGGCTTCGACCACGAAAAGGCCTACGATCAGTTTATTTCGCTGCTGAGCAAACTCGGCCCGCTTGCCGCCGAACACGACGTCATCGTATCCGTCGAACAGCTACAGTCGCGCGAGTGCAATTTCATCAACAGCATCCGCGACGTGGAGCGGGTCGTGCGCGGCGCCGGGCATCCCAACCTCCGCGGCGTGGCCGACTTCTATCACATGGCCGCCGAGGGCGACACGCCCGAGGATCTCGCCGCCGCCGTCGATCTGGTCCAGCACGTCGAAATCGCCGAGCTCAAGGACCGGCGCATTCCCGGCGCCGGCGGTCAGGACTTCCGCCCTTATCTGCAGGTGCTGAAGTCGCACGGCTATCGTGGCGCCATCGGTGTCGAAGGCAACTGGAAGGTCGAGGAACTGCCGATGGGCTTCAAAGAAATCACCCGCCAATGGAACGAAGCCTGATTCCGGTTCGCCGCCTCGCCGCGGCCGCCGCCCTGCCCTTGCTGTCCGGACTCAACATCGCGGTCGCGCAAACCGACACCGCGGCGCTTGATTCCGGTCGCGAACTTTATGCGACCTATTGCGCGCCCTGTCACGGTGCCGCCGGCGCGGGTCTGGTGGGTCCGAATCTCACCGATGCGGAAGTCCTGCATGGCGAATCCCACGAAGACATTGTGCGTGTGATCACCGAAGGAATTTCCGGCAAGGCCATGCCTGCGTGGGACGCGGTGCTGAACGCCGACCAGATCGGTGATGTCGCCGCCTTCGTCCGCTCCATCATGGGCACCAACCTGCCTTCGCCGCTCGCCACGGTGGATTCGATCGTCACGCCGTTTCCCATGGGCACGCGCGCCGCGCCTCTCGTGTTGCGCACCTTCATGCCCACGCTGGAAATGGGCGACGAAGTATTCACCCACCATCACCTCGGCCAGGCGACACCGAAATATCAGCCCAACAACGGCCGGTTTTCCGGCGACGAAGTCGACGCGCCGATCGACGGCATTCCCGCCGCCATCGCGGTCAACTTCGGCCCGGAACTGTCCTACTGTTTCGACACCACCGAATGCCGCCTGCTCTATACCTGGAGCGGCGGTTTCATGGACATGACCGACTATTGGGGCGCGGAAACCGGTGGCGCCCGCAAACGCTTCAGTTATGTGCCGACCCTCATGGGCAGCGTCGCCTTCAAAGCCCGCGGTTTTGCGCCCGTCAGAGGCACGCCGCGTTTCCTCGGTTACCAAAAAATCGACGGAGTGCCCGCGATGCGTTACCGCGTCGGCGTCATCGAATTCCTGCTGCGCATCGAACCCGGCGACACCCCGGGCGTCGCGATATGCCATTACACCACGGAAGGCGCGGACAGCGGTCTGATCTTCCGCCTGCCCCCCGGTCAGGCCGAACGCTGCGAAACCAGCGTCGGCGAATTTGTCGACGGTGAGCTTCATCTCGATGCGGCCGCCGCCCGCGCCTTTACCCTCACCCTTCGCCCGGAGGTGTCGCCATGACTGTTCGTTGGACTCATCTTGCCGGCGCCACCGCGGCGCTGCTGTTGGCCGGAATCGCGCCACTCCAGGCCGAATACCGCATCGATCCGATCCGGTTTCCCAACACGGTCGTGCCCGAGGTCGGCGCGCTGGCCTTCAACCCCGACGGCGAACTCGTCGTTGCCCTGCGCCGCCACGGCGTATTGATCGCCCAACCCACCGCCGATCCGGCCGCGTTTCCCTGGCGGGTTTTCGCCGCCGACATGATGCACAATCCCTGCGGCATGCAGGTGCTGGACAATGGCGACGTGATCGTTTCGCAGATGCCCGAACTCACCCGTATCCGCGACACGGATACCGATGGTGTGGCCGACGACTACAGCACCGTCTCCGACGGCTGGGGCGTGAGCGGAAACTATCACGAAACCATCGCACTTTCTCCCGACCGCGCGGGCGGCTGGTATCTCGCCATCGGCACGGCCTCCCACAACGGCCCGACCTTTTTCCGCACCCGCGGTGAATTCGCGCCGTTTGGCCGCACCGGCCGCAATTATGCCGCCGTGCAATGGAAGGGCTGGGTGCTCCACGTTGACGCCGATGGCACGACCACGCCTTTCGCCAAGGGGTTTCGTGCCCACAACGGCCTGCTCTACGACGACGCCGGCCGCCTCTGGGCGACCGACAACCAGGGCGACTGGCGTGGCACCTCGCCGCTGTATCACGTCGAGCAGGACAAGTTCTACGGCCATCCTTCAGCCTTGGTCTGGGACGAAAAATTTGTCCGCGAAGTCAGTGACGATCCGCTCCAGCTCTACATCGACGACTGGGAGCGTTATGAACGCGACCGCACCCCCGCCGCAGTGGAGTTCCCGCATGGTTCGATGTGCAACTCGCCCAGCGAACCGATTCAGATTCCGGCCGGCGGTCCGCTTGACGCCTTTGCCGGCCAGATGCTGGTCGGCGACGTGGCCGGCGATCGCGTTCTGCGGGTCATGGTCGAGGAAGTTGACGGCGTCATGCAGGGCGCCTGCGTGAAGTTCATCGATGGCGGACTGGGCGCGGGCAACAACCGCCTGGTATTCAGTCCGGACCTACGCGACCTCTACGTCGGCCAGACCATCCGCGGCTGGGGCAACAGTCCCTCGGAAGGATTAAAGCGCGTGACTTTCGACGACGAAACCCCGTTTGCCGTGCATCACGTTTCGCTGTTACCCGACGGCTTCCGCTTCACCTTCACTACCCCGCTCGATCCCGCATCCCTTTCCAAGGACGCGACGGAGTTCGGCATCAAACGCTTCTGGTATAAATCGCATCACGGTTACGGCAGCCCCCAGCACGACGTCACCTCGCTGACGGCCGGCACCGTCGAACTCTCCGCCAATGGTCGGGAACTGACCGTGCGCTGCGACGGACTGGAAACCCGCCGCCTGTTCGAGCTCACACTGCCGGTTGCGCTCCGCAGCAACGACGGCCGCGAGCTCGATCACCGCACGCTGGTTTACACCGTGAACAAGTTGGCGCGCTGAACGCGACACCCGCGGCCTGCACGTCGACTCCACCGCAGCCGCCTTCCCTGTAGGGGTCTGGCTTGCCAGACCCGTTTCATTCTGTTCGCGCCGTCCGTTCCGACGCCGTCTGTCGTATCGCCACTCCACCGCAGCGGGCGTCGCAAGCGACACCCCTACATGGGCGTATTCACGGGATCACTACGGTTTATCAGCGCGTGGCGGCGTAGTCGGACCAATCGGATTCCGCGGTGGCGCGATCGAAATCACCGTCGCGCACGACCACGCGGTAACGCAGCGTGATCGATTCCCCCGGAGCGATGCTCCAGGAGTTTTCCTGCGCCGGCACGTAGTTGAAAAACACATGCCCCTTGGGCCACACGCGCATGCGCTGGGGCGAGTCATGATTCGAGGGATGATTCATGATCACCACCGTCGCTTCGCCGGTCTCGGTCGGACCGTGCATCGCGCACCAGTCGGCGCGCGTTTCGTGACTGTTGGTGCGGTCCAGTCCGGTCGACGTCACGTAGGCGTCGTTTGCTTCGCCCCAGCTCAACGGCGCGCGATAGGCGATGCCGCCACCGTAGCGATAGGCCGGAAACTCCAGCGGCGCATCGGTCACGTTTTGCTGCACGATCTCGTAATCGATGACCTGTGCGGCATCCGTGTCGTGCACGCGCACGGTGAACAATTCCTCCAACACGACTTCTTCCGGTCGCTCCGCCGTGGCGAGCGCCACCTGCTGCTGACGCACTGTGAATCCCACCGCGTCGGCACCGTGTTCGAGTGCCACGGGTCCGGCAAAACGCACCGTGCCCTGGCGCTTCAGCAGGTTCCAGAAATCGAGTTCGCGGCCGCGAAATTCGGAATGCACCCAGGCGTGCCACAATCCGAGATGATGGTAATGGTCCTCGGCGTGGATCGAGGTCACCACTCCGCCCTTGGGCGTGTGCAGCGGGTGAATGAAGCCGCTGCGGTTGAACGCCGCGTCGACCCCGTCGGGCGGCGGCACCACCGCTTTGTGATAGGTCAGCACGGGCGCATCGTCCCGGGTCACGGCGATCGTATCAGCGGTTTCAGCGACATCTAGGGCAGCCGTGGCGACGGCAGCGGAGCAGAGCGAAGCGAGGGCAAGTCGGTAGACGAATTTGGACATGGGGAACGAGGGGAGGAAACGTCCGCGACCTTCACGCCTGCCCCGCGCCATGGCAACCACGCGCGTCGCCATTTCGCATCCCGGAAACTATTTAGCGTCGAGAACCGCCGCGATATCGGGAATCTCCTTCACGCGGCGGCCACTGGGGTGACGGGCCAGGTAAACATCTTCTTCCGTCGGCGCTTCATCGGGATCGTCCTCAGCCTCGTCTTCGATCACGATCTCGCTGTCGCCGGCAAACTGCGCCGCCCAGCCGTCCTCGGCCTCGTCGAACCAATGCGACATGCGCCGGGTCTGCTGATCGAGCACCAGGGCGGGATTCGCCACGCGGCCCTTTTTGACCGTTTCGATCAGACACGGCAGATACTGTTTGGCAAAATAAGTGCGCAGATCGGAGACCCATTTGTTTTCAACGCCGTCGCGACGATTGAGCAGCACGATGTCGGAAAAGTGCACACAGGCATCATACCACGTGCGCAAGCGATCCTCGGCCGCGACCAAGGCACTGTGATACACGCAGATCACCCGGCCGAGCTCGACGCCCTGCGCCTGCAGCCAGGGTTTGAACGCTTCGATCTGGTCCACCGGATTGCGGCGCCCCGAGACGATAAAAAATCCCACCGTCGCATCGGTCGGCCAGGTGGCATCGATGCGGCCGTCGTCCGTCCGGCTCCAGCGCTGGATCGTGTTGAGACGATCATCGGCCGGATCGGTCGCCTCGTCGGCGGCGAGAAACACGACTGCGTTGTCCGCCTTTTCGAGACCGTCCTCGATCAAATCGGCCACGATCTCGCGGCGGCCCGCACCGGGCGCGCCGAGGATCAGATAAACGAGGGGTTTTTCGTCACTCACGCTCACAGGAAAAAGTCTGGGTTTGGGCCTGGTGTCGCATCCAATGGTCAACCAGCACCAGCGCGGCCATGGCTTCGACAATGGGCACGGCGCGCGGCACCACGCAGGGATCGTGACGCCCGCGGCCCATCAGTTCGGTCGGCTGGCCGTCCTTGTCGACCGT
>CBINJL010000251.1:0-5418 GCA_966250925.1 uncultured Opitutus sp.
CACCCCTGGCTGCCCGAGCGCAGCATCGAGGTGATCGGCGCGCTGCCCGAGCTGCCCGAGTATACGGCCTTGGCCGCGGCCAACGCGCGCCTAGAGCGCCTGATCGCCAGCCAGGCACCGGCGGCGATTCCCGGTCCCCGCGGCGCCGCGCCGCGCCCGATCCGTCACCGTCAAAAGGAACCCTCCGCATGAAAGCGCTCTTGATCGACGACGAACGTCTCGCCCGTGGCGAGCTCCGCCGCCTGTTGGCCGATGTGACCGGCATCGAAGTGGTCGGTGAGGCCGCTAATGCCGAACAGGCCCGCGCCAAGCTGGAGGAACTCAAACCCGACCTGTTGTTTCTTGATGTGCAGATGCCCGGCGAGACCGGACTCGAGTTTCTCGAATCACTCGAGCCACCGGTTCCGCATGTGATTTTCACCACTGCTTACGACGAATACGCGGTAAAGGCCTTCGATCTCAACGCGCTCGACTACCTGCTCAAGCCGGTCGATCCGGCCCGACTCGAAAACGCGCTCGATCGCCTGCGCGAACGCAGTGGCAGTCCGGCCGGCGAAGTCGAGCGCCCTGAGGTGCTCGGCCCCGAGGATAAGGTTTTTGTGCGCGAAGGCGACCGGTGCTGGTTCGTCGAAGTGAAGCGCATCCGCCTGCTCGAAAGTGAAGGCAACTACACCCGCGTGCATTTCGACGATGCGCAGCCGCAGCTCTTTCGTTCGCTCAATGCCATGGAGTCGCGTCTCGACGGCCGCACCTTCTTCCGCGCCAACCGTCGCCAGATGATCAACCTGCAATGGATCGACAAGATCGAGCCGTGGTTCAGCGGCGGCCTCTTGGTGGAACTCAAGGGCGGGGCCAAAGTTGAACTCAGCCGTCGCCAGGCCCAGGCCTTTCGCGAGCGCATGAGCCTGTGAATTTTCGGCCCACGGAACACACGGAAAACACGGAATCCTGCTCATGAAAAACCACCTGTTTGTTATCTGCCGCCATCGTTTCCTTTCCGCCATCATGCTCGGACTGGGTGTGGGCTGGGCCATGAGCGAAGCGATTTCCCTCGGAGTCGGTATCGCAATAGGTGGAGGCATGGCGATCGTGCTGATGCAGCGTGCCGAAACCGAATAATCTTTCCGTGTCGTCCGTGTATTCCGTGGGCCAACCCTAATGCATATTTTCCATGATTGAAGCCAGCCACCTCACCAAGACCTTCAAGGACAAGAAACGCGGCACCGTGACGGCGGTGGACGATGTGTCCTTTCGCTGTGAACCTGGTCGCATCTACGGCCTGCTCGGCGCCAACGGCGCGGGCAAAACCACCACGCTGCGCATGCTGGCCACGTTGCTCAAACCGACGTCGGGTCAGGCGATCGTCGCCGGCCACGATGTCGTGCGCGCATCCAACGCCGTGCGCGAACAGGTCGGGTTTCTCGCCGCCAGCACCGCGCTCTACGGCCGCCTCACCGCCCGGGAAATGATCACCTATTTCGGCGAGCTCAACGGCATGGAGCCGCGCGCGATCAAGGATCGAATCCGTCAACTCGCCGACGAACTCGACATGCATGATTTCCTTGATCGGCGCTGTGAAAAGTTTTCCACCGGCATGAAGCAGAAGACCTCCATCGCGCGCACGCTGGTGCACGATCCCGCGGTGATGATCTTCGACGAGCCCACGCTCGGCCTCGATGTCATGACGGCTCGCGCCATCGTGAAGTTTGTCCGCCAGTGCCGCGACCGCGGCAAGACCGTGATCTACTCGTCGCACGTGATGAGTGAGATCGAAAAACTGTGCGACCGCATCGGCATCATTCACGACGGACGGCTCGTCGCCGAAGGCACCCTGCCGGAGTTGCAGGCGCAGTTCGCTGAAACGGACATGGAGGAAATCTTCGTCAAGGCCGTTGGCGGCGAAGCCGCCCTCGCGGCCGCGCTTGAACAGCAGGAAAAGAAATAACCCGAACCCCGCGACGTTATCAGCCATGAACTGGAAAGCCATCGCCACCGTCTACTGCAAGGAACTGCGCGACTCGGTCCGTGACCGCCGCACCCTTATCTCCACCATTCTCGTCCCCACGCTCATCATCCCGGCGATCTTCTTCGGCGCCGGCTTTGTGATGAAAAAAGTCATCACCAAAGCCAAGGAGGAGCTGTCTCCGGTCATGATCGTCGGTGGAGAGGATTCGCCGGCGCTCGTCGCCGCAATCCAGGCGCATGATCAATTTGAAATCGTGCCGACCGCGGCCGACTACAAGGCAGCCGTATCCGAAAAACGGATTCGCGTCGCGGTAGACATCCCGCCGGGATTCGATGCCGCCCTGACTTCGGGCGCCGATGCGCCGACGGTGAAGATCTATCACTACCAGGGGGAAATGAAGTCGAACATGGGCCGTGAGCAGATGCGCAACTTTCTCACCGGTTATCGGGCCGAGAAGGTGCAGCAAGGCCTCGAAGCCCGCGGGCTGCCGTCGAGCCTGGTCGAACCGTTCGCGGTCGAGTCGGAAAATGTCGCGCCACCCGAAAAAGTCGGCGGCAACGCGGTAGGCGGTTTTGTGCCCTACATGATCGTGATCCTTTGTTTTACCGGCGCGATGTATCCGGCCATGGATCTGACGGCGGGGGAAAAGGAACGCGGCACGATGGAAACGCTGCTGTGCAGTCCGGTGCACCGGATCAACATCGTGCTGGGCAAGTTTCTCATGGTGCTCACCGCGTCCGCGGCGACGGTGGCGTTGACGGTGGTAATGATGGGCGTGAGCGCATTCGTGGCGCCGATGGTCTTCGGCGGAGGAGGCGAGAGCGCTGCGGCTGGAGGTGGGGGCGGAATGCAGATGTTGATCGACCCCGTCGGTCTGATTGGCGTGTTCGCGATGGTCGTGCCGGTCGCGGTGTTGTTCGCCGCGGTGGAGCTCACCGTCGCGCTCTTCGCCAAGAGTTTTAAGGAAGCGCAGAGTTATGTATCCCCTTTGATGATACTGGTGATCATGCCGACGGCGATGGGCATGCTGCCGGGCATCGAACTGAGCGCGAAGACTGCGCTGATCCCGATCATGAATCTCAGTCTGGTGTGCAAGGAGATGCTGTCGGGCACGTGGAACTGGGGTTACATCGCCCTGATCTTCGGTTCGTCCGCCGTCTACGCCGGCATCGCGCTCGCCCTCTGCGTGCGTATGTTCAACCGCGAGGACGTCATCTTCCGGGCTTGATCGGTCAATTGCCGGAGGCCTCGTAAACGCTGCGTAAACCATCCGGTCGCAGGCGGTTTGCAGTCGCCGCGACCAGAGGCGGGCGTAGTGGTCGGTGCAGCGAAACGACCATGACGCGGCCCGGCCAGATTCTCATTGTGCATGCCGATCCCCAGCTTCGACGAGGGCTGGCGCTGCTGTTGAGCGAAGTCGGTCTGGATGTGGGTCTGGCCGAGTCCGGCGCCGAAGCCATCGGAGCATTGCGCGCGGGCACACCTGATCTTGTTTTAGTGGGAGCCAGCGGGGCGACCGACGACGCCTTTGCCTTGACCGCACGGATTCGCGCACAGTCGGCGGGACTGCCCATCGTGATGCTGATTCCTGCGTTGCAGCCATCGTTGATCGAGGCAGGCATACGTCGCGGCCTGACCGAAGTTTGGCCGCTGGCGGCGGACCTGAGTCCGGTCGTGCGCCGGGTGCTCACCTTGGTGGGGGCTGATCCTGGCGAAGGTATTCTGGGTAGTGATGCCGCAATTGATCTGGCCGACATCGCCGTGCCGCCCGGCGCGACGGCAAGCCGCGAAGGCGGTGCGCTGCGTGAACGCCTCAATCGCGCCTTGGTCGCGTTGCGGGCGGAACATGCAATGATGATCGCGACCGAAGTGGCGGTGGCGGAGCGTGAAAGCATGGTGGAGGAAGCCCGCGAGGAATTGGAGATTGAGCGTCGGGCGTTGGCGCAATTGGCCGCACGGCTGGAACGCGGCCGCAGTGACCTCGATGCGGAGCGCGCGCTCTGGCAGGAAACGGTGGAGGATCTGCATGTGCGCGAAAACAATCTGCGCGCCTACGAAGCGCGGCTGCGCCGGATGCAGGGCGATGCGCGCGATCGGTCGATGCCGAGTGAGAGCACGCCGCCATTCATTCCGCCGCGCCGCAATGCAGCTGCATTGGCGCAGGAGTGGGCCGAACTCGAGCGCGCCCGCACCACCCTGCAGGCCGAGCGCGTGATGGTGCGCGATGAATGCATGGCGTTGGTTGAAGTGGAAAACCGGATACGCGAACGCGAGTCACGCCTGCGTGAGGTGGAGCAGCAGCTGGCCCGGCATGATCAGGCTCGGCGGGCGTTACCGATGCCTGTTGCTTCGGACTTTGACAGTGGCCCACGCGAGCAAGTCACCCGCAATCGATCCGGTCGGGGATTGCTGCGGGCATTGGTGGGCAACGGGCGTCGTCCCACGCTAGGCAACGGATAGAGCGAACAATTTGGTTAGGTTAACGAGTGGTGGACTGCCGACCGGCACCGTGGAGATTAGGCCACGGCGCCGGTTTTGTTTTTGCCTTGAGACAAGGAGCACGGCGGCTCATCTCTGCCGCCTGATGTCGAATCGTTTTCGCACTGTTTCACGCGATGTGCGCGAGGCCATGAAGCCCGCGAACGCATGCGGCTGGTGGCGTCCGACGGCTTGGCGATGGTGACGTTGAACTGACGTCCTGCCGGCGCGATATCTCGCGTCCGCATTCACCGCCAAGCCCGATTCGATCCCCGAGTCGGGCTTTTTGTTTTCGCTGCCGGTTCCCGCGCGCCCTGCCTGCCGCGCCTCCTCCGGCCCTCTCGTCCCGCAGGCGGATCTCTTACACCCGCTTGTCACGTAATACGTGACAAGCGGGTGTAACCAACTAAATAATAAGATGATAATTGAATCAAAATTATTGGATTCGATGCCGGTTTTTGACCGGCCGTCGGTGGCGTTTTTTGGACGGTCGTTGACCGAGTATCGGCAGTTTTTTGCCTTGGAGTCGGAATCCCTGGTGGGGCGGACGGTCTTGGATGTGGCGGCGGGGCCGTCTTCGTTCACTGCGGAGGCCTGTGCGGCGGGCTGCGATGCCGTGGCGGTCGATCCGCTTTACGGACGATCTCCCGATGCGTTGGCGACGCATGTGCAGATTGACTATGCGCACATGTTTTGCCGTATGCGGGCGCCGGAAAATGCGATGCGGTTTCGGATGCGAAGTTTTGCGTCGATCAACGCGGCGGAGCGGGATCGGCGAGCGGCGGCGCGGCGGTTTCTGGCGGACTATGCGGCGCATTTTGCGCATGGACGCTACTACGGCGCGGCGTTGCCGAAACTGCCGTTCCTCGATCGGGCGTTCGACATGGTGCTGTGTGCGCACCTGTTGTTCCTGTATCCGCTGCAGTTCGACTTCGGATTCCATCTCGCGGCATGCCATGAACTCGTGCGGGTGG
>CBINJL010000252.1:0-5386 GCA_966250925.1 uncultured Opitutus sp.
ACGCCGTGGTGGCGGGCAACGTCTCCGTGGCCGCGCTGTTTCTCGCCGGCGTGATTCCCGGCATCGTGGTCGGCCTCGGCATCATGGGCGTAAGCCTGCTGCTCAGTCTGCGCAAAGGCGCGCTCAAATCCGGCGCCAGCGCGATCGAGATTCCGCCGGTCGGCCGGGCCATCGGCGGGGCGTTGCCCAGCCTGCTGCTGATCATCATCGTGCTCGGCGGCATTCTCGGCGGCGTGTTTTCCGCCACCGAGGCCTCGGCCATCGCGGTCGCCTACGCCTTCGTGCTGGGGGTGCTGGTGTATCGCGAAATCGCGTTGTCACGCATGCCCGAGATTCTGCTGCGCGCGGCCAAGACCACGGCCGTTGTCATGTTGCTCGGCGGGGCCAGTCAGGCCATGAGCTGGGTGCTGGCCTACGAACGGGTGCCGCAGATGGTCAGCGAGGCCATGATCGGACTCTCCAGCAATCCGCTCGTCGTGTTGCTGCTCATCAACGTGCTCCTGCTGATTGTCGGCACGTTCATGGACATGACGCCGGCCGTGCTGATCTTCACGCCGATCTTCCTGCCGGTCGTGACGGCGCTGGGCATGGACCCGGTGCAGTTCGGCATCGTCATCATCGCCAACCTTTGCATCGGCCTGTGCACCCCGCCGGTCGGGGCCTGCCTCTTCGTGTCATGCAGCGTGGGCCGCACCAGCATCTCGCGCGTAGTGCCGCCGATGATACCGTTCTTCTTTGCGATGCTGATTTCGCTCCTGCTCATCACCTACTGGCCGGCCCTGTCGCTCCTGCTGCCGCGTTGGCTGAACCTGATGTAACTTGATGAAACGCTCCCTGGCTGCCGTCGTTCTGGCCTGCCTCGGCGCGGGCGCACTCTGCGGCGCACCGGCCTGGCGGACCATTCTCAAACAACCCGAGGCCTGGTATGGCGGCGACGAAGCGGTCGCGGTCGCCCAGGCGGTGATCGCCTATCAGGACGCAACCGGCGGCTGGCCCAAAAACGTCGACATGAGCTCGCCGCCTTCGCCGGAATTTCTGGCGCTGAATGCCCGCGAACGCGCGCCGACGATCGACAACGGCGGCACCACCGTGCCGCTGCGTTTGCTGGCCCGCATCGCCCACGCGACCGGGAACGCTGACATCCGCGCGGCGGCGCAACGCGGACTGCGTTATCTGCTCGACGCGCAGTATGACAACGGTGGCTGGCCGCAGTTTTACCCGCTCCGCGACGGCTACTACTCCCACATCACCTACAACGACAACGCCATGGTCAATGTGCTGGAGGTGTTGCGCGATGCCGCTGCGGCCGACGACGAATGGGCCGATCTCGCGGATGCGGAGATGCGCACCGAGATACGCGACGCCATCACGCGCGGCATCGCCTGCATTCTCGCCACACAGGTCGTGGTCGACGGCACGCCCACCGTCTGGTGTGCGCAACACGATGCGGTTTCCCTTGCGCCGGCGCCCGCCCGCAAGTTTGAGCCGATCTCGCTTTCCGGCGCCGAGTCGGTCGGCATCGTGAAGTTCCTCATGGCGATCGAACGGCCCACGCCGGAAGTCGTCGCTGCGGTTGACGCGGCCATGGCATGGTTTGCCGAGAACGCGATCCCGGGGCAGCGGGTCGACCGCTCCGACGGCGATCAGCGTCTCGTCGCCGATCCGAAGTCCGATGTCTGGGCGCGCTTCTATGAACTGGAGACCAACCGCCCCATCTTTCTCGGCCGCGACGCGGTGACGCATTACACGCTGGCGGAAGTCGAGGCTGAACGCCGTTCGGGTTACACCTACTACGGCGACTGGGCGGAGGATCTGATGCGCAAGGATTATCCGGCCTGGCGTCGTCGCCTCGCGCGCCAATCCGATCATCCGGTGATCTTCATCGCGGGCGACTCCACCGCCGCCGACAAGCCGCGGCTGACGCATCCTGAACGTGGCTGGGGGCAGGCGTTGCGCGATCTCGTCAAACCCGGCTGGCACGTCGACAACCGCGCGCTTAACGGCCGCAGCACGAAGTCGTTCATCGACGAGGGCCATTGGGAGAAACTCATCGCCGACCTGCGCGTCGGCGACTGGGTCATCATTCAATTCGGCCACAACGACGAGAAGGTGAACTCGCCCGAACGTTACGCCGATCCGCAGGGTGCCTATCGCACCAACCTCACCCGTTTCGTGCGCGAAGTGATTTCCTTCGGCGGTCGTCCCGTGCTCGCCCCTTCCGTCGCCCGCCGCAAATGGAACGACGCCGGCACCGACCTGGTGCCGACCCACGGCGATTACCCCGCCGTCGTGCGCGAGGTCGCGTGTGCCGAGGGCGTGCCTTTGCTCGAAATGGAGGAACGCACCACTGAACTCGAGCGCCGCCTCGGACCCGATGCCAGCAAGGACCTGCATCTGTGGTTCGGGGCGGGCGCGCTGCCGACAGCGCCGGACGGCATTCAGGACGACACCCATTATTCCGCCTTCGGTGCCCGCCATGTCGCCGAGTTGGCTGCCGGCGAAATCATGCGCCGCCATCTCGACATCGCCGCGGCCTTTGACTGGCAAAAATTCCAGCATCCGCCCGCTCCCTGGAGCTCCGATCTGGGCGACGGCACCTATCGCAACCCTGTGCTCAACGCCGACTACTCCGACCCCGATGTGGTGCGGGTGGGAGACGACTACATCATGACGTCGTCGAGTTTCAGCCATGTCCCCGGGTTGCCGATCCTGCACTCGCGCGATCTGGTCAACTGGACCCTGATCAATCATGCGCTCCCTGCGCTGACGCCGACTGAAACGTTTGCCACACCCCAGCACGGCAACGGCGTCTGGGCGCCGTCGATTCGGTATCATGATTCCAAATACTGGATTTTCTGGGGCGATCCTGATTTCGGCATTTATCACGTCACCGCCACCGATCCGGCGGGCGAGTGGAGCGCGCCGCATCTGGTCATCCCGGGGAAAGGCCTGATCGATCCGAGTCCGCTGTGGGACGACGACGGTCGCGTCTGGCTAGTGCACGGCTGGGCCAAAAGTCGCTCCGGTATCAACAATGTCATTACGCTGCGTGAACTCACTGCCGACGCCTCCGCGGTGAAGCCGGGCGATGAAGGCGTCACGGTTGTCGATGGCAACACGTTGCCCGGCTACCGCACGCTTGAAGGTCCGAAGTTCTACCGGCACGACGGCTGGTATTGGATCTTCGCGCCCGCCGGCGGCGTGCCGACGGGCTGGCAGTCGGTCTTTCGGGCGCGCGACATTCGCGGCCCGTATGAGGACCGCATCGTGATGGATCAGGGGCGCACCGAGGTGAACGGACCACATCAGGGCGGATGGGTCGACACGCCCGGAGGCGAGCAGTGGTTTCTCCATTTTCAGGATCGTGAAGCGATGGGCCGCGTCGTGCACCTGCAGCCCATGACGTGGTCGGCCGACGGCTGGCCGATGATCGGCGTCGATCCCGATGGCAACGGGCGCGGTGAGCCGGTTACGCGGCATCGTAAACCGAATTTGCCTGCCCAACCGCTTGCGGCCCCGCCGGTTGGCGACGATTTTACTGAGCCGAAACTCAATCTCGCCTGGCAGTGGCAGGCCAATGCTTCGCCCGAATGGGCGCAGGTCGCCGGCGACGGCACGTTGCGATTGCGCGCGGTTCAGGCCGGCGCGACGGATAAAAATCTGTGGGAGGCAGCGGCGCTGCTGTTGCAAAAACCGACGGCCGACGCGTTCACCGTTCGCACCACCGTGGCGTTGCCGGCTGATGCGCCAGTCGGCACGCGGGCGGGCTTGATGGTTTTTGGTTATGACTACGCCTGGATCGGTTTGGAGCAGACCGAAAATGGCCTGAATCTCATTCGTGTGACCTGCAAAAACAGTCGTGAAGGCGGAATCGAAACGGTGGAAGTCCTGGCCGAAAATCAACCCGCCGATCAGCCCGTGCCGCTGATGCTGCATTGGGATCATGCCGGCGAAATCTGTCACTTCGGCGCCGGCGAGGACGCGCCGTTTGCTGCGACCGTGGGCCGCTGGGTCGGGGCCAAGTTCGGCCTCTTCGCCCGCTCACCGCACGATGTCGCCACTCCTGCCGCAGCGACCTTCACCGCCGTCACCGTATCGCCCTGAAGATTTAACCACTGATGCACACGGATTCAGAGAATATATGAACTATGGATCAGTGATAATCAGTGTCTATCAGTGGTTAGAATCTCCGCTGGTAGCCTGCTGGTCGCCAGTCACCATATCGCCCTGAAGAATTAACCACTGATGCGCACTTATTAACACTTATCAGCATTTTGGAATCTCCCAGAATCAGTGTTCATCAGTGTCTATCAGTGGTTAAAAAAAACGCCCGGAATTTTCACCACAGATGAACACAGATAAACACAGATCATCGTTTCGCCTCCCTCCTCAAATCCGTGTGAATCCGTGTTCATTCGTGGTTAAGAAACTCCGTGGTTTGGTCTTGTCCCTCGTGGTCGTTGCATCGGCCGTGGCGTTCGAACCCGATGCCGTGGTCGCGCTCGATGGCAGCGGGGACTATACCTCGATCGAACAGGCGATTTATGGTGCGCAGCAAAAGCGGGCCGAGCCGGGCAAGGACTCGCGCTGGGTGATTCTGGTGAAGTCCGGCACCTATCGCGAACGCGTTTACGTGCAGCGTGAGCGTGGCAACATCGCCCTCGTTGGCGAAGACGCCGCGACGACGATTCTGGTCGAAGGTATCCACGCCAACATGACAGGTCCCGACGGCAAAAAGCTCGGCACTTTCCGCACCCCCACGCTGCAGATCGACGGCGACGGCTTTGTGGTGGAAAACATGACCATCGCCAACGATGCCGGACCGGTCGGACAGGCGCTGGCGTTGCGCGTCGACGGTGATCGCGTCGTGTTTCGCAACTGCCGTTTTCTCGGCTGGCAGGATACGATCCTCGTCAACCGGGGCCGCCATTACTTCGCCGACTGCTACGTCGAGGGACACGTCGACTTTATCTTTGGGGCGGCGAATGCGGTTTTCGAACGCACGCACATTCACGCGGTCGGCGACGGTTACGTGACGGCCGCGTCGACGCCGTTCGATCAATCGCATGGCTTCACGTTTCTCGACTGCCGCATCACCGCCGTCGAAGGCGTGAAAACCTATCTCGGGCGTCCCTGGCGGGCGCATGCGCACACTGCCTTTGTGCGCACCGAAATGAGTGCCGCGGTGCGTCCGGCCGGTTGGCACAATTGGGGGCAACCGGATCGCGAACTCACCACCCGTTATCTCGAAGTCGCCAGTCGCGGCGACGGCGCTGCCAACGACGCCCGCGTTGCGTGGGCCCGGGCCATCGCCGATCCGGTGGGTGAGTGGTCGGCCGCGGCGATTCTGGCCGGTGACGACGATTGGCAAATTCCATTGCCGATC
>CBINJL010000253.1:0-5377 GCA_966250925.1 uncultured Opitutus sp.
CCTCGGCGCTGAGCTGGAACTTCGGGTCCAGCATGCGCTGAATGAGCGTGGCGGAATACTCGGCGAGCTCCTGCAGCAGTTGGAGATCGTTGGCCGTGAAGCACCCGGCGGTGCCAGCATCGGGCTCTTTGTTGAGCACCTGGATGGCGCCGATGGTGACGTTGGTTTTGAGCGGCACCGTGAGCATGGAGCGCACCTCGAACCCCGTGTTCATCTTTTTCAGTGAATCGCCATCCGGGCCGTCGGCGTTGAAGAACAACGGTTCGCCGGTGGCGATGACCTTGCCGACGTTGCCGGTGCCGAGCGGGAGTCTGAGCTGCAGTAACTTTTCGGCGGTGGCGCGAAACTCGGTTTCGCGGGCGGGCGTGCCGCGCCAGAGCGAAGGCGAGTAGTAGACGTGGCGAAAGACGATGTCGTTGCCCTCGACCAGATAGAGCGTCATCGACTGCGCCTGGAGCGCCTCGACGACTTTCGAGGCGGTGAGCTCCACCACGGAGTCGACGTCTTCCTTGCTGGGCGCCGGTTTGGCGATGACCTTGATGAGCAATGAGCGGCGGAGGGCGCCGGCGACGTTCTGGGCTGCCATGGGGATGAAGTCCGGAGGGGAAGGGAGGCGGCACGGCTCGGGACTCGCCAAGGGGCGGAAATCCGTGCAGCACTGATGATCAGGATGCTCAGAGCGTTGCTGTTAAAATGGTTGAGTCAACGCCGGTGGCGAGCCGACCGGGGCGTGGCGGGCGAACGGGCGGCGGAAAATTTCCTGCGGCGCGAATGCGGCATGAGTCTGGTGGCGCGCAATTGGCGCAATCCCCGTGATCGGCGCGAAGAGATCGATCTGGTCATGCGCGACGGTGCGGTGCTGGTCTTTGTCGAGGTCAAGACGCGGGCGGAGAATGCGCTCGTGTCGGGTTATCATGCGGTGGATCGACGGAAGCGCCGGGTGTTGCTGCGGGCCGTGCGCGCCTATCTGCGCGGGTTGGCCGAGCCGCCGCTGACCCATCGGCTCGACGTGGTCGAGGTGGCCTGGCCGGCGGCGGGCACGGATGCGCCGCCGACCGTGCGGCACTTTGCCCATGTCGCCTTGCAACGACGGCGTTGATGCTTCGGATCAAGAAACTTCATCCGCAAGGGGATGCATTGTTGGGGTTCGGCCTTGCTTCGTTGCGCTGCAGAGGTGTCATCGTGGGCTCCTATGGCCGAATCCTCCCGCCATCCTTTCCTGCAGGGTCTGAGCAAACACCGCGGTGCGCCCCCCACCGCCGTGGTGATTTTTGGCGCCTCCGGCGACCTCACTGCCCGCAAACTCATCCCCGCCGTCTACAATCTGGCCGCCGACAACCTGTTGCCGCCGGACTTTTACCTGATCGGCTACGGCCGCAAGGAGATCCCGGACGACGAGTTTCGCCAACTGGCCGCGGATGCGATCAAGGAATTCTCCCGCCGCGAACTCAGCCATGACGTGTGGGACCGCGTGGCGGCCAAGACCAGCTACGTCGCCGGCGGCTACGACGATCCGGAGGCGTTCAAACGTCTCGCCGCCCACCTCGACAAGATCGAGCGCGAAGTCGGTCGCGCCGTGCAGCCGCTTTTCTACGTTTCCACTCCGCCCTCGGTCTTCGCGCCGATCCTGGAGAACCTCGGTGCCTGCGGCCTGGCCGACAAGCATGCCGGCGAACCGCACCACGCCAAGGTCATCATCGAAAAGCCCTTTGGCCGCGATCTCGAATCGGCCCGCAAGCTCAACCGCACCGTCAGCAGCGTGTTCGAGGAGCATCAGGTGTATCGCATCGATCACTACCTCGGTAAGGAGACGGTGCAGGACCTGCTGGTGCAGCGCTTCGCCAACGCGATTTTTGAGCCGTTGTGGAACCGCAACTACATTGACAACGTGCAGATCACCGTTGCCGAGGAGGTCGGTGTCGGCACGCGCGGCGGTTACTACGAACAGAGCGGCGCTCTGCGCGACATGATCCAGAATCACACCATGCAGCTCGTCGCGCTCACCGCGATGGAGCCGCCGGGATCGCTCGATGCCGAGGCCATCCGCGATGAAAAGGTGAAACTGTTACGCGCCATCCAGCCGCTCGATCTTTCGCCCGGCGGCGACGTTGCCCGCGCCCAATACGCCGCCGGCATGATCGGCGGGAAGCCCAAGCCCGGTTATCTGGAAGAGCAGGGCATCGCGGCCGATTCGGCCACCGAGACCTACGCAGCAATCCGACTCTCGATCAACAACTGGCGTTGGCAGGGCGTGCCGTTTTATCTGCGCTCCGGCAAACGCATGGCGCGTCGCGTCACCGAGATCGCGGTGCAGTTCAAGCGTCCGCCCGGCACGCTGTTTGCCGGCGGCGGCTACGATCTGGCGGCCAACACGCTGTCGTTCCAGATTCAACCCGACGAGGGGTTGAGCATGATCCTCAACGGCAAGGTGCCCGGTCTCGAAACCCGGATGCAGCCGGTGAAAATGAACTTCCGCTACAGCACGACGTTTGGCTCGAACACGCCGGAAGCCTATGAGCGCCTCGTGCTCGACGCCATGATCGGCGACGGCACGCTGTTCATCCGCGGCGACGAGGCCGAGACTTCGTGGCAACTCTACACGCCGGTGCTCGAAGCCTGGGCCGCCGCCAAACGCGAAGGCATGGACAGCTATGCCGCCGGTTCCTGGGGCCCGGCCAACGCCGACACGCTGCTGGCCGATCAAAACCACATCTGGCGCAAACCGTGAGCGAACCCGCACGAGCCATGTCCGCCGTTTTTGAACAGTTGCCCGGATTCGAGGTCCCGGTTGGCGACATCAAACACCGCCTCGCCCAGCTCTGGGACGAGGCGTCGAAATCCGGAGACGCTGCCCCGGCCGCCAACGAGGTGCGCGCGATGCAGATGAACTTCGTGCTGCACTTCGGCTTCGCCACCGAGGCGGCCGATGCGGTGGCGCAATTCGACACCATCAAGGCGTTCGCCCAACGCTACCCGTGCCGGGTTGTCGTGCTCTGCCCGCTGCAGGGGGATGACAACGTCGACGAGATGCGCGCCAAGATTTACGGTGAGTGTTTCCTCGGCAAATCGAAGAGCGACACCCGCTGCGTCGAATTCGTGATGCTGAGCTATCCGATGAAGGCGCGGCAGTTCCTGGAAAACCAGGTTTCGATCTGTCTCTCGACCGACCTGCCGCTGTATTACTGGGCGCATCGGTTCTCCGACAGCAGCCGGTTGGCGGACTATCAGTTCATGCTGAATAACGCCAAGCGGGTGATTTTCGACACGTCGATCGTGTCCCCTGAAGCGATGGATTATCCTTGGCCGCGACCGGAGGCGATTCGCGATCTCGTGTATGCGCGCCTGCTGCCGGTGCGTCAGTCGCTCGGTCAGTTTCTCTCTGGTTTTACGCCGCGAAAACTGGTTGGCGGACTGAAGGAGGTTCGCCTGTATCATAAATCCAAATACGGTCCCGAGGCCCGGGTGCTGCTGGCGTGGCTGCGTGAGCGGTTGGCGCAGTGCGGCGCGGCATCGGACCTTGCTGGCGCCGTGAAGGCCAGTGAGGCAGCCGGCATCGACGACTTCGCGGTCGAGTTTCGTTACGACGGGGACGGCTGCTTCAAGTGGCGGGCTGATATCGCCAAAAACCACGCTGAATTCGTCGCCGAGCTTGGTGGCAACCGGGTCGAACTGACCACGGCGATGCATCTGCTCAAGCCGCCGGCAGCGCTGGCCGAAGCGGTTTTCTTCTAACCACAAATCAACGCGAAATCATTCCGAAGATCGGTGTTTGGTTCGTGTGCCTTGGTGTCCATTCGTGGTTGAACCCCTGACTTCATGACTGAAAAACAGACGGAATACGGCCGGTTGGTGATCGGCGAAAAACTCGAACTTTTTGCCGAGGCGGTGAAGCTGGCGGTGGCGCACAAGGCGACCAGTGCCAGTGCGAATTTCACCTGGGCTTTCACCGGCGGGTCGACGCCGCAGGCGTGGTATGACTGGGCGGCTGAAACCGATGCCATTCCGGCCGAGGTGCTAGCCTCCACCCACTTCACGGTCAGCGACGAGCGCTGCGTGCCGCTCACCAGCGACGAAAACAATTTCGGCAACGCCGAGCGTAAGCTCCTCGCGCCGAAGTCCGTGCCGGTGGAGCATCGGCATCCGTGGGTCACGTCCCTCGAACCCGTCGCCGCGGCCGAGCGTTATCGGGAAACCATGGCCAAGCTCAGTCCTTCCGGCCGCGCCTACGACGTCTGTTTTCTCGGCATGGGCGACGACGCCCACACCGCGTCGTTTTTTCCCGGCAGCGCCTTGTTGGAAAATGACGGCGGCGAGTTTTTCGCGGCAATCGACACGCCGCAGAAAGGCTGGCGCCTGACGATCACACCGACGGGACTCCGCGCCTGCGGATTGATTGTCGTGATGACCCTCGGCGCGGGCAAAGCGCCGGCTTTGAAGCGCGTGTTGCAGGGCGACGATGCGTTGCTCGATGCGCCTTCGAAGATCTTGAAGACCTGCGCCGACAAAGTCGTCTGGCTGGTCGATCCGGCTGCGGCGAGCGAACTCGCCTGAAGGCAATACGCCGAGCGCGGGCTGAAGCCCCGCGCTACGGATTTTGCGTAGTCTGGATAGTGCGGGGCTCCAGCCCCGCACTATGCCTGCGGCTCAACCCAGCCAGAAGCTGAAGTAGACGTAGATGCCGAGCACGAGGGCGAGCACGGCGACGGTGCCCCAGACTTCCGGGGCGCCCCATGAGGCGCGGTTTTCCGCAGCTTGTGCAGGGGAAACCGAACCGTAGGTGAGCCCGGCGATCTGGGCATCACTGGGCGGCGGGGCGGTGAGCGAAGCGCCGATTACGACGATGACGCTGATGACGAGCAACCAGCCCGAGGCGTAGAGGAAGTTGTAGGAACCGATGGCGTGCAGCAGACCGGAATCGCCGAACGCGCCGCCGCCGTCCAACGCCTGGATGGTCAGCTTGGCCATGCCGAGCACGAAGCCGACGGTGAGGCCGAGGAAGGCGCCGCGGGCGTTGATGCGCTTGAAAAACAGGCCGAGCAAAAACACCGCGGTGATGGGTGGCGCGAGGTAACCCTGCACACTCTGCAGGTATTGGTAGAGACCGCCGCCGG
The DNA here is from genome assembly GCA_966250925.1 of uncultured Opitutus sp. Taxonomy (GTDB): domain Bacteria; phylum Verrucomicrobiota; class Verrucomicrobiia; order Opitutales; family Opitutaceae; genus Actomonas. Next base: position 5,112 of record CBINJL010000253.1, read on the forward strand.
AGACGAGTTTCATGACCGGAATCCAGATGATGCCGGCCACGACCACCAGTGACGTGGCGATGCGGCCGACGCCGACGAGTTCCTTTTCGCTGCGACCGGGGCGGAGCTTGTCGTAGATATCGACGGTGAAGAGGGTGGCGCAGGAGTTGAAGAGCGATGCCAGCGAACTCATGAGCGCGGAAAGCAAACCGGCGACCACGATGCCGCGCAGGCCGGCCGGCAACAGTGAGGCGACCATGGTCGGGAAAACCATGTCGCCGTTGACC
>CBINJL010000254.1:0-5371 GCA_966250925.1 uncultured Opitutus sp.
CCCTGATCAATCAACTTTCGCACTACGCCGTCGACGCTCATTACGAGACCGCGCGACACACCAACGCCTACTTGTTGGCCAATCCCACCTGGCCGACGGAGTGGCGGCTGCAGGCCGTCATGCTGGCGTGGCTCGATTTCCTCTGGTCGGGCGACGACGTGTCATTGCGCGAGCACTACAACGTGCTGATCGAACGCGCCATGATCGAGCGTCGGCTGCCGGACGGATTATTTCGCGGTTTCAACGGGCATCCCGATCGCGACATCATCGACTGGCCTGGCGGCGAACGCGACGGCTACGACATGAAGCCCGACGTTAAGACCGTGGTCTCGGCCTTTCATTATCAGGCCCTGCATCTGCTGGCCAAAATCGCCGCGCATCTCGGCCGGGAAAATGATGCCACCCGGTTCGCCAGCCTCGCCGCACAAACCCGCGACGCGATCAACGCAAAACTGTGGGACGAGTCGCGCGGGTGTTATCGCGACGGACTCGACTCGGCCACCGGTGCGGTCAGCGAACATGCCTCGGCGCATGCGACGTTTTTTGCGCTCGCACTGGGCGTGGTGCCGCCGGACCGCATCGCGTCCGCCGCGGCTTCCCTGCGTGATCGCGGCATGATGTGCAGCGTCTACGGCGCGCAGTTTCTGATCGAGGCGCTCTACGATGCCGGCGAAGCGGAAACCGCGTTTGAATTGCTGACTGCGCGCGGCCCACGGTCGTGGCTTAATATGAGCGAAAACGTCGGCTCCACCATCACGCTCGAAGCCTGGGACCCGGCCTTCAAGGCGAACCTCGATTGGAACCACGCCTGGGGCGCGGCGCCGGCCAATTTGATTCCGCGCAAAGTGATGGGAATCGAGCCACTCGAACCCGGATTTCGGCGCTTCGCGGTGCGCCCGCAAACGACGGGACTGAGCCACGCTGCGGTAAAACTCCCCACCCCGCGCGGCGCGGTGCAACTGCGCGTCAGCGGCACCACGGCAGCGGACTGGCAGGCGGAACTCGTGGTGCCGCCCGACACGGTCGCCGAATTTCGTTTTCCTTTCGCAGGAACACCACACGTGTTGCCGCAAACCGGCACGCTGGAAACGCTGGCGCCCGACACGGGTCGGGCCGGCCTGATCCTGCCGGCCGGCACGTGGACCCTGAGCTTGGAATCGGCACCGGCACCGTAGGACCCGAGCAAATGCCACGGGCGCGTGGCGCTACCGGAGTTGCCGCGCAGGCGAAAGCCGGCTTGTTCCGACGGTGCTCCACAATGTCTTTTTCGCATTGTTTCCCGATTCCGCCACCGCCGCTCGGGTGCTGCGGCGAGCGCGACGCACCTGCCGGGAGCGGGAACTGACAGGTCGCCCGATCGCGGTCGCCCGTTTGCACGTTTCGCTTCATCGCGTCGGGCAATTCGCGGACACGCTTCCGCCCAGATTGGTTGAAGAAATCCGTGTGGCGGCGACTGCGGTCAACGCGGAGCCGTTCGAGATCAGGTTTGATCGGGCGTTGAGTTTCTCCAATTCGCCCACGCGTAATCCGTTCGTCCTGGTCGGTGGCGAAAACGCCGCGTTGCATGAGCTGCATTTCGCGTTGGGTCACGCGCTTGAGCGCAGTCAGGCGACCTTCCGCATGCGGCCGCGCTTCACGCCTCACCTCACGCTCCTCTACGACAAAAGGCAAATTGCCGAACATCCCATTACACCGGTGGCTTGGACCGTGCGCGACTTTGCCCTGGTCATAAGCATAATCGGCAAAAGCCGCTACGACATCGTCGGGCGGTGGACGCTGTGACTTCAGCGTTTGCGCAGGTCGTAGCCCATCTGCGCGCAGGCGCCCCTCCGTAAACCCGGGAAACGTATTCGCGAACGGGCGCAAACCGGGTGATGTTGCCGCCATCATGCTGATCTCGATCATCGTGCCGGCTTACAATGAAGCGAAACTCCTCTCCCGCACGCTGGCGGCGATTGCGACGGCGGCGCAAGTTTGGACGCGGCGGGGATGGACGCACGAATTGATCGTGTGCGACAACAACTCGTCCGATGGCACGGCGGAGATAGCACGGGCGCACGGCGCGTTGGTGGTGTTTGAACCCATCAACCAAATCGCCCGGGCGCGCAACCGCGGCGCCAGCGTGGCGCAGGGCCGCTGGCTGCTGTTTATCGACGCCGACTCGCTGCCATCGGCGGCACTGCTCGACGACCTGGCCAACGCCATCGCGAGTGATCGCCACCTGGCCTGTGGCGCGACCTTTGCCTTTGATGATGGCGCGGCGTGGCTTCGGTTCGTGGGCGCCTGCTGGGGCGCCTGGAGCCGGTTGTTGCGCCACATGGCGGGATCGTTTGTCGCCGTCGAAACTCAGGCGTTTCGCGAAGTCGGCGGTTTTCCTGAAGAACTTTTTGCGGGAGAAGAAGTGGAGCTCTCCCGGCGATTGAAGGCGGTGGGGCGGGATCGCTCGCCACCGCAATCGGTTAAAATTCTCAGTCACCACCCCCCTGCTGACCTCCGGCCGAAAAGCCCAGCTCTACAGCTTCGGCGAAACGTTTCGTTTTGTCCTGCGCTGCACACTGAATCCGTGGCGCGCCGGCCGCTCCCGCGACCACTGCGACCTCTGGTATGACGGTCGCCGCTGAGAAGGGGTCACGTCTTGACTTTTGACAACACCCTACTGAAGCCCTCCGCCTCCTCGCCCCCTGCCAACCGAAACCGCCGCGCATACTGGCTCACACTGGCCGCGGCCCCCATCCGCAGCCGTTCCGCCAGCCACCCGTTACTCACATCGCTGACGCGGCGCAGCAGCACCGCCAGCACTACCTTTTCCGGGGCAGACTTCAGCGTTGGCAGCGCCTCCAAGTCGATCCCTGCCGCATCCGCCACCCGCTTGAGTTGCGATTCCCAGCCCAGCTCGCGTTCACGTCGCCGCTCTTCCGGCTCCAGTCCGGCAAATCGCGATTCAGCAATACCTCCGCCCGCTCCCTCATGCCCCAAGCGCGCACGCATCTCATCGCGAAAGGTCGCCGAGCCGATGCACCACCCTCGGCTCAGTCGCCCAAAACGTTTTCGCCTTTCCGCCAACTCCTCCTCCGCCCGCAGGGCCAGATACGCCAGGTAACGCTTCCAGCCCGCCGCTGTATCTGGCAGTCCGCCTGCCTCCGCCCGCACGGTAATACTCTCCAAGCCAGCGGGGCGGGACTTACCGCGAAAATGGTGCAGCGAACTCCAACGAAAACTGCCCACCGCATCCGCCCCCACCACGCCTGCCCGCACCGGATTGAGATGAATGTAGTGCGCCACCTCGGCCAACGCATGCCCCGGCTCCACATGCAGCGCCTTGAAGCGCCCCTGAAACGGACGCCCCGCGATGCCACGAAACCGATTGAAACGCGCCACCCATGTGCCCTGCAGCCACTTCATCCCCGCGCTCAGGTTCGCCTCAGGCGTTTCCCCCGCCAAGTGGAAGTGGTTGCGCATGATCACATACGCATGCACCCGCCACCCGAACCGCTCCATGGTTTCAAACAACGTCCGTTCAAACGCCTCCCGCGCCCCGTCCGCCTCAAACAAGTTCCGGCGGTAATTTCCCCGGTTGATTACGTGATAACACGCTCCGGCGTATTCGATTCGTCCCACTCTCGGCATCGTTTCGCCCACCCCATCACCCATCTGTCAAAAGTCAAGACATGACCCCTTAATCAGTAGATTACCGGTGCTGCGCTCGCTGCAGTGTGCTGAGGTCGAAGTTGCGGCGCTCAAGCTCTTGCCGCAGGGCCGCGTAGGTCGCTTCCTCGATTTGCGGGGAGCGGGTCATGATCCACGCGCGGTCGCGGTCGGGGTGGCCGATCACGGTCTGCGTGTAGTCGTCATTCACATACAAAATCAAGTAGGGCGAGGTGATGAGGCCGAAGAACGTCATGCGCCATTCGGCATTGCTCTCGGAGTCAAACACCCGCCCGGTGGGGTGGTAGACCTTTTCCTTACCGTCGAAACCGCCAGCGTTGAAGCGGTAGGTTGTTTCGATGCGACCCTCGGCACCGCGGACGTAGGTTTCAGTCGGATTAAAAGCCTCGCCGTCGATGGGCGTCGGCGTGAAGCCGTGCACATACCAAGTGCCCATAAAGCGATCGAGGTCGACGTAGTCGGCCAGCGCCATGGGCGGGTTACCTCGCTGCGGACCGGATTGGCATCCGACCCAGAAAAAGAACGAGGAAAGTAGACCGGAAAGGGTAGCTAACGCGCGTTTTGACATGCCCGATTCTAGTCAGGTCGAGGCATCCTGCCAACGCCCGCCGCCGGTTTAGCAGCCGTCGGTGCGAAACGGCTAGCCCGTAAGCCGAAGGTGGCTGTCAAAAGTCAAGACATGTCCCCCTCGACTGCCTTTGTCAAGAGTCAAGACATGTCCCCTTTGGCTGCCCCGGTCCGGTGCCTCCCCCTGTCAAGAGTCAAGACATGTCCCCTTCGACTGCCCAAAAAGGTTCCGACGATAGTTCCCCCGGTTGATTACGTGATAACACGCTCCAGCGTATTCGACTCGTCCCACTCTCGGCATCGCGATGCCCATTCCCCCATAGTTTTGTCAAGAGTCAAGACATGTCCCCATTGGCTGCCTCACACTGGCATCTGAATGCCCGTAACACGACGATACAAAGAAACGGCATACGAATCTGTCATGCCCGCAACATAGTCGGTCAATGCTAACATCAACTGATAGTGATTCTTAATTTTACGTCCTCGCGGAGACACGCATTGATCAGGTAATAGATCAACAAGCTTTTTGTGATACCCACTCGCCCTACTTCCTTTTTCAAACACATCATAGAGCGCCCCTCCGAATAAGTCCAATAACTGATAAATCACTTCATAGCCAGCTGCCTCTACTTCCAACACCCGGCGATCTTTATAGATCTTTTCTTTCGTGATTCTCTTAATCTCATCGAGCACACTCGAAGATGGGACTAAATCTATAAGCGAAACATCAAACAGGCCGTCGACAATTTCATCATGCTTTGAGGAGAATATTTGAAAACACTCCGTCGAGAGCTGCGTAATCGCAACAGCGCGCCAATACTCTACTCTCTCACGCCCTCCCTTAATTTTATATCCATGATCGAACCGCCCTTTATCCGACAATAACTCTTTAAAGCATTGTTCTGCTTCACAATAGGAAACAATCCCCTGCCTGAATCCGTCTTCGAAATCAATTACTCGATAGGCTATATCATCCGCAGCCTCTGTTACGAAGGCCAGAGGATGCCTAGCCCACCATTGCAACGGTTCGTCGATCTGAACAAGCTCAAGCCAATGAGACAATGCTCGAAATAAACCAAGCTCAGATTGAAAGAAATTGAACTTCTTTCGGGAAACCCGGGAATTCGATCGTTCCTTA
>CBINJL010000255.1:0-5366 GCA_966250925.1 uncultured Opitutus sp.
GACCCAACCGGCCTGGGCGCTCGCTCCCGCCGCGCTGCGGACCGCGACCGATCCGGCGGCATTCGATTTCGCCGCCGAGGTCGACATCGACGCCGAGGGCCGGCTCACCGCCGTGCGCCCCGCGGCCAATCAGATTCTCCCTCCCGCCGTGCGCGCCGTGTGCGAACAATTCGTGTATCTTCCTGCCCTCGAAGCCGGCGCCGCCGTGGCCAGCACCACGACAATCAATCCCGCCGACTACTTCCGCTGAGCTTTCTGGGTTCTGTTTTACAGGAGGGAACGGAGGAAAACAGAGCCGGCAGCCGGGATTTTTTTTTCACAGAAGTAAACGAAGATAACGAAGGTATTCTAAAATTGAATACAGCCCAAGGCCGACTCTGTTTTCCTCCGTTCCCTCCTGTAAAAAAATCTGGTGGAGTAGCTTTGTTACCCTTCGTTTCCTTCTGTAAGGAACCAATCCCTCCTTCCCTTCCTGCCGACAAAAAAACGGGCCGCCCTGAAAGGACGGCCCGTTGCTCTATACCTGAAACAAATTCTCGAAAGTGTTCAGCCGCGGGCCTTCTTTACGATCGCCATGGCGGCGGCGGACTGCGCGGTGATGGCGTCCCAGTCGCCGGCATCGATCTGCGCGGCGGTGGCCAGCCACGAGCCGCCCACGGCCGCGACCGTCTTGACCGCGAGGTAGTCGGCGAGTTGCGACTCCTTGATGCCGCCGGTGGGCATGAACTTCACGCCAAGATGCGCGTAGGGCGCGGACAAACCGGACAAGTGCTTCACGCCGCCCGCGGTCTCGGCCGGGAAGAACTTCAGCATGCGGCAGCCCATCGACAGCGCGACCTCGATGTCGGATGGCGTCATGACACCGGGCGCAAACGGCAGACTGACTTCCGCCGCGGCGGCGAGCGTCGTGCGCGACGTGCCGGGCGCGACCGCAAACGCCGCGCCGGCCGCCTTGACCTCGCGCACCTGCTCGGCGCTGAGGACAGTGCCGGCGCCGACGAGCATGTCGGGCACTTCGGCCGCGATGGCCTTGATCGCCTCCAGCCCGGCGGCGGTGCGCAGGGTGAGTTCGATCACGCCGACGCCGCCGGCGAGCAGCGCCTGGGCCAGCGGCACGGCCTTGGCCGGATCGTTGATAATGACCACCGGCACAACGCCGGCGGCGGACAAACGGTTGCGGGTCTCTTCAGCGAACATAATAAAAGCAGTTTAGCCCACGGAACACACGGAATACACAGAAATGGAGTCCAGTAGGTTGAGGGTTACCACTCCGGTGTGTTCCGTGTCTTCCGGGGGCAGATATTCAGTTCAGCGGACGACGCGGGCGCCGCCGCCGGAGATTTGTTTTTCGACTTCCTTGCGGGTCGCCATCGAGGTGTCGCCGGGCGTGGTCGACGCCAGCGCGCCGTGGGCGGCACCGTATTCGACCGCCTTCTGCGGGTCGTTGAATTCCAGGAAACCGAACTGCACACCGGAGGCAAACGAGTCACCGCCGCCGACGCGGTCGAGGATCTCAAGCTCGGGATACTTGCGGCTTTCGTAGAACTTGCCGTCGTGCCAAAGGATGGCGCTCCAGTCGTTCTTCGTCGCGGTGATGACGCGGCGCAGGGTGGTGGCGGCGACCTTGAAATTCGGATACGCCTTCACCGCGGTTTCGATCATGTGCTTGAAGGCACCAGTCTCAATCTCGCTGATGTTTTCATCAACACCTTCGACTTCGAAACCGAGCGAGGCGGTGAAGTCCTCCTCGTTGCCGATCATGACGTCGACGTATTTGGCGATCTCCTTGTTGACCTCCTGCGCCTTGGCCTGGCCGCCGATGCTCTTCCATAGCGACGGGCGGTAGTTGAGATCGTAGGACACGATGGTGCCGTATTTCTGCGCGGCCTGCACGGCGGCGAGCACGACATCGGGAGTGCTCTCGGACAACGCGGCGTAGATGCCGCCGGTGTGAAGCCAGCGCACGCCGACCTCGCCGAAAATGTGGTCCCAATCGATGTCGCCGGCCTTGAGCTGCGAGGCGGCGGTGTTGCCGCGATCGGGCACACCGACCGCACCGCGAATGCCGAAACCACGTTCGGTGAAGTTGAGGCCGTTGCGCACGCTGCGGCCGATGCCGTCATCGGCACGCCATTGGATGAAGTCGGTCGCGACGCCGCCCTGCATGATGAAGTCCTCGACGAGGTGGCCGACCTCGTTGTCGACAAACGCGGTCACGACGGCGGTCTTGTAGCCGAAGCATTTGCGCAGACCGCGCGAGGTGTTGTATTCGCCGCCGCCTTCCCAGGCTTTGAACGAGCGCGCGGTGCGGATGCGCCCCTCACCCGGATCGAGGCGGAGCATGACCTCGCCGAGCGAGATCTGATCAAATTGGCATTCGGAGGCAGGACGGAGTTGGAGTGACATGATCGGAGAATAAATCGATTTTCAGGAGAGGCCCACGGAATACACGGAGCACACCGAAGCAGAGTTTCCGCAACCGTGTGTTCCGTGTGTTCCGTGGGCCAAGAGGTTCACACTTCGACGGATTTGAGGGAATCGAGCGACCAGGCGGACGCTCCGATTTCGGCGGCGAGTTCGTTGAAGGCGTTCACTTCGGCCGCGCTGAAGAGCAGGCCGCCGGCAGCGGCGCAGCGCTGGGCGGACTCGGCTTCGAGCTGGCCGGGGAGCATGCACTTCTCGTTGCCATGACCAAGCAGGTCGGCGAGCACGGCCTTGACGTTTTCCACCTGCGTGCGGCCCTGCGCGAATTCGCCCGCCATGGCGTCGGGATGCCACACTTGGAAGAAGAAGCAGCAGGTGCCCTTCTCGCCGCTCGGCACCTGATCCCAGCGATTGCGGATGGTGGGCAACGAGCCGCCGATGTAGGCGCCGATGAGTTCGTTGATGAGCGCGAGACCGTAACCCTTGTGCGCGCCGAACGGCATGAGCGCCTTCACCTGCGCGGGTTCGGTGGTAACGTTGCCCGCGGCATCGACGGCGGCGTTGGGCGGCAGCGATTTGCCTTCGCGGGCGAGCTGCTGCACGCGGCCCATGGCGACGACCGAGGTGGCCCAGTCGATCACGATCGGGTAACCGAGCGCGTCGGTGGTGGGCAGGCCCCAGGAATGCGGATTGGTGCCGAGGGTCGGAAATTTGCCGCCAAACGGCACGACCTCGGCCAGCGCCGCGGTGCAGTTGGTGTAGGCAATGTAGCCGCGCTTGGCCGCTTCCATCACGTAGCCACCGCCCCAGAGATAGTGAAACGCGTTGTCGACCGAAATCATGCCCACGCCGAATTCGTCGGCGAGACGGATGGCTTCCTCCAGCGCGGCGTAGGCGGTGGCCTGACCGAGCTTGCGATTGGCATTCCAGATTTTGGCCGCGGCAAAACGCGACGGCTTTTCCTCGATCTCGACATTGGCCACGCAGCCCTTCGAGCCGGTGCCGAACAGGTGATCGAGGTGCAGCGCCTTCAGGCCGTTGTGAGTGCGGATGCCGTGACGGGACGCCTCACCGCAAAGCTTGGCGCCGGCCGCGGCTTCCTCGGCATTAAAACCACGATGACGATAAGCCGCCTCAACGAGGGCGTTGTGATCGGCTTCAGTTACGACGTAAAATGTTTCAGGCATGGAGAAGGGAGGTCGGATGTCAGAGGTCGGATGGCTGATGTAAGATGTCAGATGTCAGAAGGCGGAGGGCGGAAGTCGGAGGTCAGAGGTCGAAAGGCGGATTTCGAAACAGCTCCTTCTTTCGTGTATTTCGTGGGCTCAAAAACCAGCGTCGGAGTCGTTCCAAAAATTCCGCGTGTTCCGTGTGTTCCGTGGGCAATCCGTTTCAATCCAACTTGCCGTTAGTGTAGGGCACGTCGGCGTTGATCTGGGCAAGCGGTGCTTCGCCCTTGGCCACGTTGATGAGATTCTGCACCGCCTTGGTCGCCTGCCGTTGCACGCTTTCGTGAGTGCGCGATCCGATGTGCGGCGTGCAGATCACGTTGGGCAGTTTGAGCAGCGGATGATTCGGGCTCGGCGGTTCTTCATCGAGCACGTCGGTCGCGTAGCCGCTGACCCGTCCCGATTGCAGCGCCGTGACCAGATCCCCGGTATGGACAATTTCGCCGCGGGCACAGTTCACGATCGCAACGCCCGGCTTCATCTTGGCGATGGATTCCGCGCAGATCAGGTGACGCGTTTCCGGCGTGAGCTTGGTGTGCAGCGAAACGTAGTCGGCCGCGGCATAAAGTTCGTCGAGCGTGTGGGCCCGCGTCACGTCGTGAGCGGCGGCAAATTCATCGTCCCAATAATTTCCGTAGGCGATGACCTTCATGCCGAAGGCGCGGGCGCGGACGATAACTTCCTGGCCGATACGGCCGAGGCCGACGATGCCGATGGTCTTCTCGAACAGCTCGTGGCCCGTCTTGCGTTTCCAGCCATTGGCCCGGGTGGAATCGATGTGGAACGGCAGATCCTTTTGCAGCGCCAGCAACAGCAGGAAGGCGTGCTCGGCGACAGTGGTGTGGTTGACGCCCGGTGTGAACAGCAGCGGGATGCCCTTTTCGGTGCAGGCCTTCACGTCGATCTTGTCGACGCCGATGCCGTATTTCGAAATCACCTTCAAGCGCGGCTGGGCCTTCTCCAACACGGCGCGCGTAATCAGATCGTCGCCGCAGATGTAGCCGTCGATGTCGCCCATCAACGCGAGAGTGTCCTCCTCGCTGAGCGGACCGCGGGCGGTGACGATTTCCCAGCCGGTTTGGGCCAAGAGCTCGTGATGGACGCCCGGGGTGTCCTGAAAGGAAGTGGTGGTGATGAGAACGCGGGGCATGACGGAGTTTTAGGACGGCCAGACTATCCCAATCCGACGCCGCTGTCTGAGGCAGTTTTCCGCATCTCCTTTGACATTTTCCGCAACACTCTCGCGGGTTCTGGCGCCGCCGCATTTTCCGCTCCCGCCTCACGTCATCGGCTTAACGCCGACCGCGCTTCAGCCGTTCCTGCGGCAGACGCGCCCGCACGGTGCGGCGATCGACCCCGAGGCGCTGCGCGGTCGCGTCGAGCGTGCCGCTGGCGGCAAAAATCTGCCGCGTGTAGGCGCTGAGCAACGCTTCCGCCGTCAACTCCCCTGCTGCCGCCCGCGCCACACGTCATCCGTGGCGACGGTGGCAATGGTGGCGGCGCCCTGGAGAGAAAGGACATCGTGCTGCTCACCTGCATCGCCCTCCTGCTCTGGGCCAACCGGATCAGCCGCAACGCCATGAAACGAAACGAATAAAATCGGCGCGCGAACCGACTCCGTAGCCCTGCTCGGGAGAGCAGGGACCCGCGGCACCCGATCGCCCATTCGGGCCCGCCTCTCCCGAGGTGGGCTACCCGCGATCCACTCCGCCA
>CBINJL010000256.1:0-5360 GCA_966250925.1 uncultured Opitutus sp.
GATGCGCCTTGTCCTGCAGGTAGCCCTTGTAGGTTTGCAGCGCCCAGTTGCGCCAATTGTTCGTGCGCGAGTCCTGACCGGGATTGTTGTAGGACAGCACGTGGGTCGGCACGCCGCCGCTTTCACGCGTTTCGACAAACACGCTGATGCGATCGCGGCCGGTGGCGGCGGGATTGACCCGCGGACTGACGGCGTTGGAGAAGTCGATGTCGCCGTGAATGTCGACCGGAGTGTAGCCATAGGGATTCACCCCGGCACCGCCTTCGTCGACGGTGGACCCGCGGTAGAAGTGACCGGATGAGGTGATGCCGCCGGCGAAAATCGAGGTATCGTCGTTGTGGCAGTTGAGCAGCAGCGTGCCGTTGGTGTGAACGGGACCGACCACGCGATAGCTGCGGTGAAGCTGAAGCTGGCCTTGGAAAAAGATCGCATGCTGAAACATCGGCACCTGGCGGCCCACGATGTTCTTTTGAATGTAGGCGGTGTAACTCTGGCCGCTGGCGGAGGCGGTCGCGGAGGCGACGAGCGGCACCTGTGATTCCCAGACCCATTGACCACGATTGGGGTCGTCGTCGTTGGCCGGGTCGGCGGGGTCGATCCATTTGCGAGCGTGGAGCGAGACGACCGGTTTCACGCGCACGGCGGCACCCGACAACTGCACCGTGCCGGTGGCGCCGGCGTAGGTGTCGCTCGGGATCGTGATGACTCCGTTGAGAAAGTCGCCTGCGCCGCTGGGCAGGGAAAGGGAGTCGCTGCCCGCATCGGGAATGTCCGCGATGTCGAAACTGCCGACGGTGTTGAGCTTGTTGATCAGTCCGGAGTAGGCGTAATCAATCGCCGATTCGGCGGCGTTGACGGCGTGCATCTCCAGTTCCTTGCGCACGACGAGATCGCGCTGGGTCGACATCAAGGATACCACGGAGGCCGCGCCGATGGCTGCGATGGTGGTGCAGATGATGACGGTGAGGAGGGCGGAGCCGCGCTGGAAATGAAGGCGCGGTGGACGCGAACGAAGAGGTTCAGCTGCGGACATAAAAAGTGGCTTCGATGGTTTTCTGGCGATCGAGTTCGGCGTTGTTGTCGCCGGAGGAAACCGTGCAGGTGAGGCTGGCGGCGGTGCCGGCGGCGCGGCAGATGAAGAGACCGTCGTTGTGGGAAAGGCCGATGTTCGAGGCCACGAGTTCGTAGGTGGCGAGAATGTCGTCGCGCCGGGATGTCAGGATCGACTCCAGTGAAGCGTTGGCGATGCGGTCGGCGTTGGTGACATCGTAATCGAAACGATAAATGCGGCGGGCTGCGCGATCGTAGAAATAGCCGCTGACCTTGGTGTAGAAAGTCTGGGCGGAACCGTTGGTGTCGCTGAGCGAAAACACGATGAAGTCGCCGCGCTGGTCGACCATCTTGCGCAGCCAGCGCTCCACCTTCTGGTCGGTGTTGTTTTCGTAGATCGTAATGCCGTTGGCGATACGCGAGTCGATCCACAGCCGGGAAGCGATGCCCCACTGGGTCAGATCGTTGACGGTCGAGTTGGTCGTGCGGGCGGAAGTGCGCACGCCTTCGACCATCAGCCAAAGTCCGCCCATGATGACGAAGCCGGTGATGCCGAGCGAAATGAGGATTTCCGCCAGGGTGTAGCCGCGACGACCGCGGGGACGGCGACGGTAGCGGGAGAGCTTGGGGGAAGGTTGAGTATGGAGCGCCATGATCATCACACGGGGTTGAGATTAGGCACCACGAGACGCACGTTGCCGGTTTGCCAGTCGCTGTCCGAAGCGCCGCCCCGCAACCATTGGTAGAGCAGCACGACTTCGAAGACATCGACCTTGGGCGTGGAGACGGAATGGTTGCGCTTGAGGTGGAGGAAGAAGCGCATGGGCAGTCGCGGCGCGCCCGGACTGGGATCGACGGCGACCGAGACGGTGGTCCAGTTGCGACGGTATTCGGTGTTGTCGCGCAGATTCACCGGCAGGGTGAGGTTGGTGTAGCCCGAGGCGTCGGAGGGATCGGGCAGGGTGACCGTGAGGTTGCCGGCGTTGCCCGCGTTATAGACGTCGAGAATCTCGGCGTATTGGCGAAAACGGAGCTGTTCGAGAATGGACAGGCTGATCGTCACGGCCTGGGTGCGATAACCGAGGAAGTAACTGAAGCGCTGGCTTTGCATGAAGATTCCGACCAGCGATGTCGCCACGAGGGCGAACATGGCGGCCGCGACCATGACCTCGACCAAGGTCATGGCTCGGATCGATCGACGCGGCCGTGAAATGCCGGAAGGAGAAGGCGCCATAGCGGAAGGCAGTTTAGCGCAACCCAGTCGTCTCCGGAAGAGACCTTTTGCGATTAAACGGCCCCATCACGGCAGGGCCGAATGGCCCTATCCGCCTAGGCGCCGGAGCGCGGTTGTGTCTGGGCAAAGAGGGCCGCGGCCTGCGCGCGGCGGGTCACATGCAGTTTTTCGAAAACGGTGCTGAGGTAGTTTTTGACCGTCTTTTCGGCGAGGCCCATTTCGACGGCGACTTCCTTGTTGGTTTTGCCCGCGGCGATGAGCGCGAGCACGCGGTTTTCCTGCGGAGAAAGGCTGTCGATCAGCGAGCGTGTGGCTGGTGTGCGCGAGCGCACGAGCGAAAGCACACGGGCGGTGATGGCGGGATCGAGGATGGATTTGCCGGCGGCGACGTCGCGAATCGCCTGCACCAGCGCGCGCCCGTTGACCTCCGTCAACAGATAACCGTGGGCGCCGGCGCGGATCGCGTTGTCGACCATCTCGTCGTCGGCCACCGAGGTGAGAATCAATACGCGGGTGTCGTGCGGCAGTTGCCGGATGGCACGACAGGCGTCGAAGCCCGTGCCGTCGGGCAGGCGAATGTCGAGCAACACGACGTCGGGTTTGAGCGCCGTGACCGTGCGCACGCCGTCGGCCACGGTCGCTGCTTCACCCGCGATGTGGAGATCGGCAGTGTTGCCGAGCAACGCACCCAAGCCGGCGCGGACCACTTCGCTGTCGTCGACCAACACGAGGGAAATCGGACGGAGGGAGTCGGCGTCGGCACTCATGCGGATACAGTCGGGTGCCAGCAAATCGCAAGGCAAGTGCCTTCGCCGCGGGCACTGGTCAGCGTGACGCGCCCGTCAGCGCGGGCGGCGCGGCCGCGAATGTTGGCCAGGCCATGACCGGTGGCGGGAATCGTGGCGGGATCGAAGCCGGTGCCGTTGTCGTGAAAGGCAAACGTGGTGCCGGCGTCGTCCGCGTTGAGCGTGATGCGCAGGCGGTCGGCGCCGCCGTGACGCAGCGCGTTGCTCATCGCTTCGCGGGCGATCTGCATCGATTCGGAAAGTTGTTCGTCGGACAGCGCGGCGGCGGCCGCATCGTCGATTTGCAATTCGAGTGTGGCGGGGCGACCGGCGCGCAGATCGCCAAACGCGAGCGTGAGTCCCTGTGCCAACGCATCGCGGCGCACCTGTCGCGGCGTGAGCCCGCCGATGTAGTTGCGAATGTCGGCGATGGCGCGGTTGATCAACGTGATCGCGGCGTCGGTTCGCTCGGCGGCGAGTTGAGACGTGGCGGCGGTGGTGGCGGCATTTTCGGACGCGGGATGCGCGGATTGCAGGTTTAGGCCGGCCGCGTAGAGCGTCTGAATCACGCCATCGTGGAGGTCGCGGCCGGTGCGGATTTTTTCCTCCAGCACATGGTTGAGCAATTGGAGTCGGTCGCGTGCTTCGGTTTCCGCCCGCAGGCGTTCGTCGCGTTCCTGATCCAACGCGGCCTGCTGGCGCGCTGAGGTGTGGGCGAGCAGGGAGAGGTTGCTCAAGTCGCGGTCGCGTCCCGTCGAGGCAAAGGGAGGCCGGGTATCGTTGCGTTGTCGCAGCGAACGCGCGGCGAGCAGAAAAATCAGGAGCGCGAGCAGCACGAGCGCGAACACACCGAGCGCGATGAGGACGCGTTGAAAGAGACTGAGAATCCGTTCGCCGGCCGGTGCCGGGTGACTCGCGACCAGCCTGTGCTGCTCGTCCACCGGCACCGAAACATGAAAGCGAGCCAGGCTGCCCCTGGCTCCGTCATCGTCATCGAAATCGGCGGTTTCGTGCAGCGTGAGTTCACTGCCAGTCACGGCGCTGAGGTGGTCGAGTCGGGATTCCGTCCAGGGGGCGTCCGCACCGCCGGTGAGCGTGATCGCGGCCTGCACTTGGGCGCGCAAGTCCGTGCGGGCGCGATCAAGGATGCGAGCCTCCTGACGCTGCAGCCAGAACTGCGCCGCCACGCCGGCGGCGACGAGGGCCAGCAGCAATACAAATGACAGAATGAGCAGGCGGGCGAGGGCGGACATGCCGGGAAGCTCCATCGCTGCCACCTTCGTCCAATCGCGTCAAAACCTTCGACAACGCAGCGTGGCCGGTTTTGCTTTCCGGGCTCCCTTCATGAAAACCTTCTACATCACGACCGCGATCGACTATGTGAACGGTTCGCCGCACCTGGGCCATGCCTATGAAAAGGTGCTGACGGACGTCATTGCCCGCTTCCGTCGGATGATGGGAGACGATGTTTATTTTCTGACCGGCACCGACGAGCATGGTCAAAAGATCCAGCAAAGCGCCCGCGCCAAGGGCATCGAGCCGCAGGCGTTTGTCGACAGCATCGCGCCGGAGTTTCAGGAGATGTGCGCACGTCTCGACATTTCCAACGACGACTTCATCCGCACGACCGAGCCGCGTCACAAGGAGGTCGTTTGCGCGCTGTTGCAGCAGCTTTACGACAAGGGCGAAATTTATCGCGCCGAATACAAGGGGTATTACTCGACCCGGCAGGAACAGTTTCTGCAGGAAAAGGACCGCAATGCCGACGGTTCCTGGCCGGAGATTTACGGCGAAGTCAGCGAGATCACCGAATCCAATTACTTCTTCAAACTCGGCGCCTATCAGCAGTGGTTGATCGACCACATCAAGTCGCATCCCGACTTTATTTTCCCGCGCTATCGCGCCAAGCAGGTGCTGGAATTTCTGTCAGAGCCGCTCAATGACCTCTGCATTTCGCGGCCGAAGGAGCGTCTCGAATGGGGCATCCCGCTGCCGTTCGATGCGGACTTCGTCACCTACGTCTGGTTTGATGCGCTGACCAACTATTACTCGGCCGTGAAGGACAAACCCGGCATCTGGCCGGCCACGTTTCACGTCATCGGCAAAGACATCCTCGTGCCGCCGCATGCCGTCTATTGGCCGATCATGCTGCAAGCCGCCGGCCTGCCGCTGCCGCAGTCGATTCTCGCCCACGGCTGGTGGTCGATCAACGGCGCCAAGATGTCGAAGAGCACAGGCAACTTCGTCGAGCCGATCGAGTTCGTCGACAAGTTCGGCGTCGACGCGCTGCG
>CBINJL010000257.1:0-5322 GCA_966250925.1 uncultured Opitutus sp.
GCGCCACCGGCAAGGGCAACGACCAGTGCCGCTTCGAGCTCACCTACATGGCGCTGGCGCCCGATCTCACCATCATCGCGCCGTGGAAGATGGACAACTACCGCGAGGCCTTCCCGGGCCGCACGGAGATGATCAACTACTGTCGCGACCACAAGATCCCCGTTGAGGCCTCGGCCAAGAAGCCCTACTCGATGGATCGCAACCTTCTCCACATTTCCTACGAGGCCGGCATCCTGGAAGATCCGTGGTTCGACCCGACCACCAAGGAGAACAAGGACATGTTCAAGCTGTCCGTCTCGCCGGAGGACGCGCCGGACAAGCCCGAGTATGTCGAACTCGATTTCGAGCAGGGCAACTGTGTGCGCGTGAACGGCAAGAAGATGACGCCGGGCAAGGTGCTCAAGACCCTCAACGCCCTCGGCGGCAAGCACGGCATCGGCCGCGTCGACCTGGTGGAAAACCGCTTCGTCGGCATGAAGTCGCGTGGTGTTTACGAGACGCCGGGCGGCACGATTCTCATGCAGGCGCACCGCCAGGTGGAGTCGCTTACGATGGATCGCGACCTCATGCATCTGCGCGACGGCCTTATCCCGAAGTATGCCGAGTTGGTTTACTACGGCTTCTGGTTCGCCCCCGAGCGCGAGGCCCTGCAGGCGCTGGTCGACAAGAGCCAGGAATTCGTCACCGGCACCGTCCGCCTCAAGCTCTACAAGGGCAACATCATCACCTGCGGCCGCAAGTCGAAGTATTCGCTCTACGATGAGAACATCGCGTCGATGGAAGGCGTGAAGAGCTGGTATAATCAGAACGACGCCACCGGCTTCATCCGCCTCAACGGCCTGCGTCTTCGCGCCCGCGCCCTCGCGCAGGGCGGTCCGAAGCAGTAATTGCCGCCAACATCGCCTGGGATTTTATGCGCCGCATCGCTTCGTCGATGCGGCGCTTTTATTTGTTTCCGTCGAAAAGGGACAGTGTCGGCTCCGCCGGGAAACGCTGCTCAACGCCAAAAATTCGCGCGGGACAAATCGCGTGGGATCGGACTAGGGTGTTTCCCATGCTTCGGTTGTCCGTGCCTTCGGTTTCCTTCCTGCGTTGGGTTGTCCTGGTCGTCGGTCTGAGTGCCGGTGGCCTGCTGCACGCTCAAGTCGATCCGGCGGATGTGTTGCAGGGCGGATGGAAGATGATCGATGAATCGCCGGCCCTGATTCATCACGAGAACAACGAGGATTTCGCCGTCGTGCGGGTCATTCCGGGCGAAAGCGATTGGGCGGATGGCTCGTTTTTTCTCAAGTGGCCCAACGCGGTGCGGCCTGAACGCGGTTATTATTCGATCAAGAACGGCCGGGTGTGGATCACGACCTACCGGTGGGTGAACCAGAAACGCGAACGGGTGGAATACACCGGCGTGCTGAAGGTCTCGCGGGAAGGCGTTATCTGGGAAGGGACCTGTGCCACGACGGCCAGCGGCGCGCGCACGATCTGGCCGTTCACCGCGGAAAAGACCGGCAAGTAAGCCCGTAGCGCGGCGCTTCAGCCCGCGCTGTTTTTTTGCCGAAGAGGCTCGTGGTCTAAAACACGAAAGCGCGGGCCGAAGCTCCGCGCTCTGAGAGGAAGCCGCTGCGCGCGGCGGATCAGAACAGCGAATTGGCGGCCACGCCGGCGGCGGTGATCGGACCCTGGTCGGCCATGCCGTCGACGGCGCGGTTGACTTTTTGCACCGCGTTTTGCGCTTCGATGAAGAGGCTGTCGTCGTTGATCAAACGGCCAAGAGTGCCTTCGCCGCTATTCAATTTGGCCGAGAGCTCGCGCAGGTTCTGCGAAGTGACACGGATGTTTTCACCCACGGCGTCGTCGTAGATCAACGTGCCGAGCGTGCCCTTGCCGCTTTTCACCTGAGTGACCACGCCTTGGGCGTCGCCCATGAAGGTGCGGGCGGATTCGGCGGCGAGTTTGATCTCTTCGACCGCGGCGAGCAGCTCGTTGTAGCCGCTGTCGTCGGACAACAGTTTGCCCAGGGTGCCTTCGCCGTCGCGGAGGCGGGTGGTGACCACTTCGAGGTTTTCGGTGATGGTGCCGATCTTGCCGCGGTTTTCGTCCACCATGGCGTCGATCTTGCCCATGATGCCGCCGCCTTCGCCGTCGGTGCCGAGCGCACCAGTGAAGCCGCTCAGCGCCTGCTCGACCTTGCGGCCGACTTCGCCGATCTGGGCGACGACAGTATTGAGATCAGGGGTGTCTTCCGAGCGCATCACGCTGCCGGGGGCGAGCGGTTCGGCGCCTTCGGTGCCGAGGGTGAGGGCGAGGTAATTATTCCCCAGCAGACCGGACCTGGCGATGGTGGCGACCGAGTCGGCCGGCACCTCGACATCGTTGCGGATCTGCAGGACGGCTTCGGCGAAACGACCGTTGAGGCGGGTCGTCTTAACCTGGCCGATGTTGACGCCGGCCATGCGCACCTCGTTGCCGGGTTTGAGTTCCTTGATGCTGGCGAACCGGGCGGTCAGTTCGTAGGCGCGTTCGGAGTCGAGGGCTTTTCCGCTGAGTGCTTCGAACGTCACCCAGATAAGGGCGAGTCCGAGCAGGAAGAACAGCCCGACGCGGGCGGACATTTGTGCATTGTTCATGATGAGGCCTCCAGGGATTTGAAACGAGGATTGCGGACGTCGATCCGCGGATGAAGAAATTCGCTGACGATGGGATTGTCGGAGTTTTTCAACTCCGCCGGCGGCGCGAGCGCGGCGAGTTTGCCCTGATGGAGCAGGGCGACGCGATCGGCGATGGTGAGCGACAGGTCGCGGTCGTGGGAAACGACGATGGACGTGACGGCGTATTCCTCGCGCAGCGTGGCGATGATCTCGGCGATGGTGGCCGACATGATCGGATCGAGTTCGCTGGTCGGCTCGTCGTAGAGCATCAACTGCGGCTCCATCACGATGGCGCGGGCGATGGCGACACGTTTGCGCATGCCGCCGGAGAGTTCGGACGGCATTTTCTGCGCGGCGTGTTCGATGGAAAGAATGGTCAACGCCCGCATCACGCGGTCGCGGATTTCCTTCTTCCGGCACAACGTGTGTTCGAGCGGGTAGAGCGCGAGGTTGTCGTAGACGGAAAGTGAGTTGAGCAGCGCGCCGGATTGGAAAACCAGGGCGAGGGCGAACTTGTTGCGCGTCTCGGCGTCGCGCGGATCGCAGCCGTTGATGGTGACGGTGCCGGCGGTGGGCGTTTCGAGTCCGGCAACGTGGCGCAGCAGCACGCTCTTGCCGGAGCCACTGGGGCCCATCAGGACGAAAATCTCACCGGGACCGACGGTGAGCGAAATGTCTTCGAGCACCTGTTGCTGGCCGTAGCGTTTGGCCAGACCGTCGATCTGCACGGTCACGGGATCGCGGTCGGCGCGCTCGGGAAAGGGTGTGCGGGTAAGCGGCATGGCGGATCAGGCGAGCACCTTGGTGATGAAGTAGTCGAGGGTAAGAATGGCCACGAGCGAGAGCACGACCGAGCGGGTGACCGCGAGGCCGATTTCACGCGGACCGCCACGGGTGCGCAGGCCGGTGTTGCAGGCGATGATGGTGATGACGAAGCCGAAGACCTCGGCCTTGATGATGCCGTCGAGCACATCGTCGACCTGCACGTATTCGCGCAGGTTGTGGAAAAACTGGTCGCCGCTGAGGCCGATGAAGCCGACGAATTCGCACACCACCGCGCCGCCGAACCAGCCGATGAGATTGGCCAGAATGGTGAGCACCGGCATGATCAGCAGCACCGCCAGCAGGCGCGGCAACACCAGCAGCCGCTCCGGCGGAATGTTCATGGTCACGAGCGCGTCGATCTCGGAATTGACCCGCATCGAGGCGAGTTCGGCGGTGGTGGCGCTGCCGACGCGGCCGGCGAGCAGAATGGCGACCATCACCGGCCCGAGTTCGCGGGCCATCGACTGGCCGACGAGGGCGCCGATGAATTGTTTGGCGCCGAAGTCCTGCATGGAAATGCCGGCCTGGAGCGCGAGCACCGCGCCGATGAAGAAGCACAGCACGGTGATGATGGGCAGCGAGGTGTAGCCGGCAAAGTAGCCCTGCTCGGCAGTGCGCTTGAGAATGCGCGGCGCGGCGGGCAACATCATGAAGGCGCGCCAAGTCATGATGAGGCCGCAGCCGAAGGCTTCGAGGAAGCGTTGGACGCGTTGAATGGGATTCATCGGGAAGAAGGCTCCGTCGCGGCGGAGAGGGAGGACGGATCGGCTTTGCGGCCGAAGGTAAATTGCCATTGCCAGGCCCGGCGTTCGGGACCGCGTTCGAAGCCGATCAGGCCGGCGAGAAACTCGAGGCGGCGATGGCCGGCTTCCTCAGCATAGCCGACCAGCGGACCGAGATGCATCTCACGGCGATCATCGGATTCGCTGCGACTCCACGTCACCGCATCCCAGAGCAACGAGTGCCGCGTCTCGCCGGGCGCCTTTTGATCGAAACGATACAGGGCGAACAGCGGAGACCACAGCCGGCGCACGCGATCGTTGTGGGGCATGAACGGTTCGAACGGACTGAACGCCTGCACCTGGCGGCGTCCGGCGCCGTTGTTCCACGCGCTGAAGAGCGGCCAGACGTGCGTCCTCGACGCGGCCGGCAGATCGGGGGAGGCGAGGCTGCTCTGGCGATAGTTGTTATACAGGATGTAGAGCAGTTGATGCTTCTCGTGCAGCAGCGTGCCGTCCTCCCAAGTGGCGTGGCGCCAGAGCGGCCACATGATCCAGGTCTTGTCGTGACCGCGCAGATTCGAGTGGGTGTAAAACGGTGCCCAGCGATTCACGTAGCGATTGTCTCCGCGGCCCTGCACCCAGAACGGCCAGAGGTAGTGGGTGGCATGATACCGATAAGGCTCGGTGCGATCAACGTAGCCGAAGAACGGCCAGACATACGTTTCGCTTTGATAACCCGTCGCGCGATCGAGCGCATAAAACGGCAGCACGCCGGCCTTCAGCGACGGCGTGTCGGTGTGCAGTCCGGTTTCCTTGCGATAGATCAACGGCCAGAGCAGAAACTTGTCCGAGTAAACGCCGTCGTGGCCGCGCTGACCGGCGAGCGGCCAGAGTTCGACGCCGTGGCGGTCTCGATCGCCGATGCCGGCTCCGACTCGGATCCGCAACCGAGCTGCGAGGGCGCGACGACCGCGATGTCCGGCGAGGCGGCGGACCGGTACTCCCGCGGGATCGTGGTCGCAGAGGCGGCGCTCCCCGCGGGGAGCACGCGCCGAGTCCGCGTCACGCTGTGCCGTGACGGGGCGGTCGAGGCGACGCTCGCGAAGGAGATCGTCGTCGGCGATCCCGAG
>CBINJL010000258.1:0-5320 GCA_966250925.1 uncultured Opitutus sp.
CGGTCGCGCCGATGGTGAGGTGGGCGCCGAGGCGACTGGTGTAGCCGCCGTCAAAAACGATGTCGTCCACCCACGGCAGGGCGGTGGGCAGCGGTGTGTTGGGCAACGGCAGGAACTGAAAAAATCCGAAGCCGAAGCGACCACCGCGCGCCTGAATACGATCGCGCTCGGGATAATAGGTGAGCGAGCGCGCGGTGAGGGTGGGCGACCACGGGTGCGGTTCGCCGAAGCTGACCAGGGCCTCGGTAAACGTCATCTGCTCCGGATCGCCTTCCACGGCCGCGCCGGAGAAATACACCGGTTCCCGGCCCAAACGCAGGTTGGTGACGGTGTAGCCGCGGGTGGCCGTGTTGTAGGTAATTTCTTCGGCGAGCAGGCGGATGTCGCCTTGGCGGATAACGGCGTCACCGTGGGCCACGATGCGGTTGCCCTGACGATCCCAGCGCAACTCGTCGGCGGTGACCACGAGGTTGCCGAGGCGAGCGGTGGCGTTGCCGTGATAGACGGCCTGGCCGGTCGCGAGATCGACGTCGAGTTGGTCGGCCGAGATTTCGGGCGCCGGTGGCAACGGCGTGGATTGCGCGCTCACGTGTGCGCCGGTGGCGGCACCGGTCAGGGCGAGGAGGAAAACGAACGAAAGGCGTCGGCGCATGGGCACGGCGGAGCAAAGGAAGGCGGGGCGGGGGAAGCAAGCCGTCGGTCGGGACGTATTCAAAGGCAGGATGCGTTCTCCGAGTCGGACCTGCGGACGACGAAACGGTTGCGCTCGCGGCTCGACGGCATGCGTGGCAGCGCCCAACGTGGGACAAGTTTCCTTACATTGTGACCCTGACCACTCCCCAAATCGAATCCCTCATCAACGCGCGTGAAGCGCAGCCCCACGATGTGCTGGGCATGCATCCGGCCCGCAAGGGCAAAACGGCCGGGCTCGCGGTGCGGGCCCTGGTGCAGGGAGCGACGGGATGCGATGTGGTCGAGGTGGGCGGCGGCAAGGCATACCCGATGACGCGGTTGGCGGACGCCGGGCTTTTCGAGGTGTTTCTGCCGCGGCGGCGCAAGGCCTTCCGGTATCAGCTGCGCGCTCACTACGCCTCCGGCGAGATCCGGCAGTTTTTCGATCCCTACAGTTTCTGGCCCACACTGGGCGAACAGGATCTCTATCTGTTCAATGAAGGCAACGAGCACCGGATCTACACCAAGCTTGGCGCGCATCTGCGTGAGGTCGACGGTGTGGCCGGCGTGTCGTTCGCGGTCTGGGCGCCGAGTGCGAAACGCGTTTCGGTGGTGGGCAACTTCAACCACTGGGACGGACGTTACCTGCCGATGCGGCCACTGGGCGCTTCCGGGGTGTGGGAGCTCTTCGTCCCCGGCCTGGAGGAGGGCGAGCTCTACAAGTTCGAGATTCTCGATCCGCGTGATCATCTGCGCATCAAGACCGATCCCTACGGCACCTATTTCGAGGCGCCTCCGGGCAACGCCGCCATCGTGCACAATCCGCGCAAACACCACTGGGGCGATGCCGCCTGGATGCAGCGTCGTGCCGAACAGGCCGAGCAACGCGACCGCCCGATTTCGATCTACGAAGTTCATCTCGGTTCGTGGAAGGTGAAGGTCGAGGACGGCGGCCGGCCGTTCAACTATCGTGAACTCGCGCCGATGCTGGCGGACTACGCGCTCGAAATGGGATTCACCCACATCGAGGTGATGCCGCTGGCGGAACATCCGTTCACCGGCTCGTGGGGCTATCAGGTGACGGGCTTTTTCGCGCCGACGCATCGCTTTGGCACGCCGGACGACTTTGCCTTCTTCGTCGATCACCTGCACCAGCGTGGCCTCGGCATCATCCTCGACTGGGTGCCGGCGCATTTCCCGCGCGACAGTTTTGCGCTGGCCGAATTCGACGGCACCCATCTCTACGAGCACGCCGATCCGCGGCAGGGCGCGCACATGGACTGGGGCACGTTGATCTTCAACTACGGCCGTCACGAAGTGCGCGGGTTTCTCGTCGCCAACGCGCTCGCCTGGCTCGACCGCTACCACATCGACGGGCTGCGGGTCGACGCCGTCGCCTCGATGCTTTATCTCGATTACTCGCGCAATGCGGGTGAATGGATTCCGAACAAATTCGGCGGACGGGAGAATCTGGAAGCGATCGCATTCCTGCGCGAAACCAACCGACTCGTGCACGAGTATTATCCTGGCGTGCTGATGATCGCCGAGGAATCGACCGCCTTTGCCGGCATCAGCAAACCGGTGGCGGAGGGCGGCGTCGGTTTCGATTTCAAGTGGAACATGGGCTGGATGCACGACACCCTGCGCTACTTCGAAAAGGACCCGATCCATCGCCGCTGGCATCAGAATGATCTGACCTTTGGCGCGCTTTATCAGTGGTCGGAAAACTTCGTCACCGTCTTTTCCCATGACGAAGTCGTGCACGGAAAAAACTCCATGCTCTACAAGATGGGCGCGTGGCACATCCCGGAAAAGGCGGCCAACCTGCGCGCGCTCTACGCCCACATGTGGGGCTGGCCGGGCAAGAAGTGTCTCTTCATGGGTTGCGAATTCGGCCAATCGCACGAGTGGCGCTACGCCGGTTCGCTCGACTGGCATCTGTGCCAGTATCTCGATCACGAAGGCATTCGGCTGCTGGTCCGCGATCTGAATCACCTCTACGTCAACGAGCCCGCGCTGAGTTGCCGTGATCTCGATCCGGCCGGTTTTCGCTGGGTGGCGGCGCACGACACCGAAGCGAGCGTGATCGCCTACCTGCGCCAGAGCGTGGACGAGCAAACCCTGTTTCTCGTGGTCGGCCACTTCACGCCGCTCACGCGGGAAAACTACCGCATCGGTGCGCCGCGCCACGGCCGCTGGGTCGAGGTCATCAATACTCAGAGTGGCTACTACGGCGGCAACGGACTCGGTAATGCTGGCGAGGTGCACACCGAGGAGATCGAGGCCGATGGCTTGGCTCAAAGCCTGTGTCTGACGCTGCCGCCGTTGAGCACCACGATCTTCAAGTGGACGGCGGAGTGAACGCGGAGAAGCAGGGTGACGGCTTACTCACCAGCCGGCGACGGTGGCGGCGAAGGCCGCGCGGTCGTCGGCTTTGAAAAACGCGGTGCCCGCCACAAAAGTGTCGGCTCCGGCGGCGCGACAGAGCGGGCCGGTTTTCAAGTCCACGCCACCATCGACTTCGAGTCGAAACTCCAGTCCGCGTTCCTGGCGCCAGCCGTCGATGCGACGAAGTTTGGGCATCATGGTTTCGCGAAAACTTTGCCCGCCAAATCCTGGTTGCACGGTCATGACGAGCACCAGGTCAACCTGATCGATCAACGGCTCGATTGATTCGGCCGGAGTGTCCGGATTGAGCACGATGCCGCATTGGCAACCGAGCTCACGAATGCGGCGCAGGGTGCCGGCGTGATCGTAGTCGGGTTCGATGTGGATGCTGATGAGGTTCGATCCCGCCTGGGCGAACGCTTCGACGTAGCGATGCGGCTCGTCGAGCATGAGGTGGGTGTCGAAGAACGTCTGGGCGAGTGCGGGGCGACGGCGCAACGCGGCCACGACTTCAGGACCGAACGTAAGATTGGGCACAAAATGCCCGTCCATGATATCGACATGGAGCCAGGAGAGACCGTGGGCCGGGACGACTTCGGCACTTTCGCCGAGAGCGGCGTGATCGCCGGCCAAAAGGGAGGGAGCGAGCAGGGGAGCGAACTTCACGAAAGCGAGTGCAAGGCGTCGCTCACCACACGTCGAGCACGGCGTGCGCGACCCAGTCAGCCAATTGATCAGCGAGGTGGGGCAAGGCCTGGTATTCGGCGGGATTCTGGCCGTCGTCGACGTAGATCTGACGGGTGACCATGATACGACGATCCTTGAAAAGATGACCGCCGCTCCGTTGATCGAGCAACGAACACCGCGCGACAAGTTCGAGGTCGAATTTCCGGGCCAGAGCGGTGTCGGTCGGCTGCACGGCGGTGTAGCTGCGGCCGTAGTCCTCGAGGTTCACCGTCAGCACGGCATCGGCCGCCGCCGGTGAGTCCACCAGGGTGACGCGACCGTCGCGCAGAAAGGTATTGCGTAATTCGCGGCTGACCACGGCGACCGCCTGCGGCACGGCGGCTTGGTTTTCCACCGGCGCGATGTAGAGCCGTTCGAAGGCGAGCTTACCCTCGGTGCCGGTGCCAAGGCGGTAGTGGGCGCAACCTGCAAGCCCAAGCGTTACGACGCAGGCCAGCATTGCCACTGCGAACAGCCGCAAGCCGGGGAATGCGGGGAAACGAGGCATTCCGTTCACGATGGGGCGCGGGTTGCGAGGGAGGAAGCGGCCTCAGAAGATCCCGAGGAACTTCTTGCGCTTCTGTTCGGGCGGCGGGGTGCCGTTCTTGGCGGCTTCCTTGGCAGCCTCGATTTCGGCGAGACGGGCGTCGACGATTTCGAGCTGAGCCCGGGCCCGTTCAGCCACGGCGGAATCAGGGAACTCGGTGATGGCCTCGTTGTAGAACACCTTGGCGCCCTTATAGTTTTTGCGCTTCTTGAGGTAGTAATCGGCGAGGATCATCTTGCTCTGGGCGTGGACGGTTTTCATCTCGTCGAGCCCTTCCTGCGCCTGCGATAGGCCTTCGCCGTCGGACTCAGGAAAGAGGATCATGTAATCCTCGAAGTAGGTGATGGCCTCCTTGGTCGATTCCTGATCGTAGGCCGGACCATCGACGAGCGAGGCGTGGGTCTTGGCCAGCTCGAGATAGGCGTCGGGGGCGAGCAGACTGCGCGCGTAGTTGTTGATCAACCGATCCAGCGCATCGATCGCGTAGGGCGTGTTGTTCAGGCGCTGGTGCGTCTTGGCGATATTCATCAACGCCAGCGGCGCGTAGTCGCTGTAAGGCGCGTTGGCCACGACCCACTCGAAATAGGTGATCGCGCGTTCGCGGCTCTTGAAACTCGGCAACCAACCCCAGTGGAAGTTGCGCTGGCCGTTCACGGCGCTCCGTGACCTCAGCTTCGCCAGCCGCCCCGCAAACCTCTCAAAATCCTCGCGGCCGTAGAGCCCGCGCTCAAGTCCCGGCGAGGAGACTTCGAGGGTGTAGGCGGCGGAGATGAAGTCCTCCACGTCGAGGACGGTGCCGACGTACGTGCTCACCTCGGAGCAGTCCTCATGGGTGACGCCGCCCGGCTTGTCGATAAAGACGCGGACGACCGGCGCGCGCGCGCCGCCGGCGAATTCGACGTGGACGAGTTCAAGGCCGCGCTCTTCGGCCGCGCGCCGCGCGATTTCGCGCAGACGCGCTTCGATGGAAGTCTCCCCGTCCAAACC
>CBINJL010000259.1:0-5294 GCA_966250925.1 uncultured Opitutus sp.
TGCTCTTTCACTGCGGCAACTGGGCCAAGTCATTCCTGCCCGACATCAAGGTGCTCAACGCGCCCATTCTCGGCTCGACCCTCGGCGTCGAAAACACCTGGGGCGCGCTCGACGGCCGCACGCCCGCCGCGCCGCTGACCTACGGGCGTATCACCACGGATGATACAAGCGGCTGCATCCGCGCCTACGTGGGCGAAGGTGCGCTGACCAACGATCCGTTGGCGACCTTCGGCAACCGGGCGGTCGCGCAGGTGCCGAAGTTGCAGAAGCTGATGCGGCACGTCTGCGAAAACGGATTTGAACACCATGTCGTCATGAACGCGTCGCGCACCGCCAGCGTGTTGCGCGAGGCGTTCAGCCGCTACCTCGGCTGGGAGGTTTATCATCACGAGGCTTCCGATGTCTGACGCGTGGACCGATTACGATCTGGCGTTGCGCGCCATCGCGCTGCGTCGCCGCCTGCTGCAACTCATCGTCGCGGCGGGGGCCGGCCACACCGGCGGCGGTCTGTCGTGTCTCGACATCCTGCAGGTGCTCTACCGGCGCATTCTCAACGTGTCGCCCGAGACCGCGGATTCGCCGACGCGCGATCGCTACGTGCAGAGCAAGGGCCACTGCGTGGAGGCGCTCTACACCGTGTTGGCCGACTGTGGATTTTTCGATCCGGCCGACCTCGAAACGGTCTGCCATTATCGTTCGCCTTATGTGGGTCATCCGACCCGCAAAGTCAGAGGGATAGAGGTCAATACCGGAGCCCTCGGCCACGGCCTGCCCATTGCGGTGGGGCTCGCGCTCGCCGCGCGCATGGACGCGGCGCCGACGCGGGTCGTCACGCTGATGGGCGACGGCGAACTGGCCGAGGGCTCCAATTGGGAAGCCGCCCAGGCCGCCGCGCACTACGGCCTCGATCGCCTCGTCGCCATTCTCGATCACAACCGCCTCCAGATCACCGGCACGACCCGCGACGTGATGTCGAACGAGCCGCTGGCCGACAAGTGGCAGGCGTTTGGCTGGCACGTGCGCACGGCTGATGGCCACGACTACGCGGCGCTGACCGAGGCGATCGAGACATCGCCGCCGGCCGGGCAACCGCTCTGCGTCATCGCCGAAACAGTGAAAGGGAAGGGCATCAGTTTTATGGAAAACGTGGGCAAGTGGCACCACGGCGTGCCGTCGGCCGAACAGCTCGCCGCCGCGCTGGCCGAACTCGATGCGGCCGAAACCGCGTTGCGCGCAAAGACGCCGGAGGTGTCCGCATGAGTGCGCCCGCGCCATCGATGTTTTCGCCGGCGGCGACGGAAACGCTCGCTAGCCTCGGCCTGCGCAAAGGCCGCGCCAATCTCGAAGCGTTTGCCGACACGCTGCAGCAGCTGGCCGCGGCCAATCGCAAGATTGTCGTCGTGACCAGCGACTCGCGCGGTTCGGGTAAACTCGTTTCGTTCGGCGAAACGTTACCCGCGCAAATGGTCGAGGTCGGCATCGCCGAACAGAATCTCGTCGGCATCACCGCCGGCCTCGCGCTCGGCGGCAAAAAGTCCTTCGGCGTGTCGCCCGCCTGCTTCCTCACCGCGCGTTCGCTGGAGCAGATCAAGAACGACATCTGTTATTCGGATGCGCCGGCGGTGGTGGTCGGGATCAGCGCCGGCGTGAGTTACGGCGCGCTCGGCAGCACGCACCATTCGCTGCACGACTTCGCCGCCCTGCGGGCGATTCACAATCTCACCATTCTCGCGCCGGCCGACAACGCCGAGACCCGCGCGGCGGTGCGGTTCGCCGCGACGGCGCGGCATCCCGTTTATCTGCGCTTTGGCAAGGCGGCGATGTTCGACCTGCACACGTCCGATCCGACGCTTGGCGACGGTCGCGCCTTCGTTTTGCGCGACGGCGGCGATGTCGCCTTCCTCGCCAGTGGCGAAACGGTGGTGCATGCGCTGCTGGCGGCGGAATCGCTGGCGGCCGATGGCATCGCGGCCCGCGTGCTCAGCGTGCCGTCGATTCGGCCCCTCGATGACGCGGCCATTCTCGCCGCGGCACGCGACTGCCGTGCGGTCGTTACGGTCGAGGAACATTCCGTGCACGGCGGGCTGGGCGAAGCGGTCGCGGGCACGATCCTGCAGGCCGGAGCGGGCGTGCCGTTTCGCATCGTCGGTATCCGCGATGAGGATACGGTCACCGGCGCGCAGGCCGACATCTTTCGTCACTACGGCATTTCCATGGAAGGCCTCGCCGCCACCGCGCGCTCGCTGCTGGAGCCGTCCGCGGTTTGAGTCATTCGATCGACGACCGCCATGTTGACTCTCGCGCTCGACCAAAGCACTTCGGCCACCAAGGCCCTGTTGTTTGATTGTGAGGGCCAGGTGGTGGATCGCGAGTCGCGCGAACACGCCCAGCATTATCCGCGACCCGGCTGGGTGGAGCACGATGCGGAGGAAATCTGGCAAAACACCGTGACGGTTCTCGCTGCGCTGGCTGAGCGGCACGCCGCGCGCTGGAGCGAAGTCGATGCGCTCAGCCTCACCAACCAACGCGAAACCATCGTCGTCTTCGATCGCGCCACCGGACGCCCGTTGCACCGCGCGCTGGTCTGGCAATGTCGGCGCGGTGACGCGATCTGCGCGGCGCATCTCGACGCCGGCGCCGAGACTCTGAT
Source organism: uncultured Opitutus sp. (assembly GCA_966250925.1). Lineage (GTDB taxonomy): Bacteria > Verrucomicrobiota > Verrucomicrobiia > Opitutales > Opitutaceae > Actomonas. The sequence goes on from CBINJL010000259.1 coordinate 2,651, forward strand.
CGGCGAACGCACCGGCCTGAAGATTGATCCTTATTTTTCCGGATCAAAACTGCAGTGGCTGATGGACATGCAGCCGGAAATCGCGGCGCGCGTGCGCAATGGATCGGCGCTGTTGGGCACCATCGACACCTATCTGATTTATCGGCTGACCGGCGGCGCGGTGTTTGCGACCGACGGCACCAACGCCAGCCGCACGCTGCTGTTCGACATCGGCAAACTCGCGTGGGACGCCGAGCTCTGCGCGTTGTGGCAAGTGCCGCCGACCGCGTTGGCGGAAGTGCGCGACAGCTCGGCGGAATTTGGCGCGACCACGCTCGACGGCCGCTGGTCGCGACCGTTGCCGATTCGCGGGGTGATGGGCGATTCGCAGGCCGCATTGTTGGCGCAAAACTGCATCACGCCCGGACGCGCCAAGGCGACTCTCGGCACGGGCTCGTCCTTGCTGCTCAATATCGGGGACGACCCGCGACCGGTGCAAAACGGCGTGCTCACCACGCTGGCCTGGACGCTGAACGGCGCGACCGCTTACGCCAGCGAAGGCGTGATCGTGTCCGCCGCCTCGACGCTCACCTGGTTGCGTGATCAACTTGGACTCGCGGCGACGGTGGACGAACTCGAACGTTGGGCGGCGGCGCTGCCCGATAACGGCGGGGTGTATCTCGTGCCGGCCTTCACGGGGCTCGGCCTGCCGCATTGGGCGCCGCAGGCGCGGGCGGCGTTGCTCGGCTTGAGCAGTCACAGCGACAAACGCCACGTGGCCCGCGCGGCCTTCGAAGCGATTGCCTATCAGATTGCGGATGCGCTCGACGCCATGCGCGCGGAAGGCGATATCGAATTGACCACACTGGCGGTCGACGGCGGTCCGACTGCGAGCGCGTTTCTGATGCAGTTCACCGCCGACATCACGGGCGTGGAGTTGCACGTCTCGCGCATCGCCGAGTGTTCAGCCCTGGGCGCGGTGCGGGCCGGGCAGATCGGCCTCGCCGCCGCCACGCGAGACCCGTTGACCGAAAATGAAATTCAATGTGGTTCCGCGACCGCCACCGTGTATCGCCCCCAACGGTCCGACGCCGAAATTGCCGCACTGCGTGCGGGCTGGCGCCAAGCCGTGCGCCAAACGCTTTGTTCCGACTCCACCCCGGCAAACGCCGCTGTTGAAATTTTGACCCCATGAGTTCCACCCCTGCATCCGCTTCCGCTGAGGAAACCGTCATCACCCGCCAACAATGGAAATGGTCCGCGCTCGCCGGCATGGCCTCGTATCTCGACGCCGGTTCGATCGTCGCGCTCGGCGTGGGCATGGTGAATTTTGAAAAAGCCTTCACGCTGACCAAGGGCGAGATCGGCACGCTGGCCGCGATCGGTCCCAATGCCATCGGCTGCGCTATCGGTGCGATCGTCGGCGGTTGGCTCGGCGACAAGCTCGGCCGCAAACGCATCTATCAATACGACCTGCTCGTCTATGCGCTCGGCATCCTGCTGGTGGCGTTGGCGGGCAACCGCGAAATGCTCTTCATCGGCACCGTGATCGTCGGCCTCGCCGTCGGCGCCGACGTGCCGACCTCGTTGGCGTTGGTGGGCGAATTCGCTCCGGCCAAGGCTCGCGGAAAACTGCTCGGATTCACGCAAGTGTCGTGGTGCCTCGGTCCGGTAATGGTGTTTGTGCTGGCGGCGGCGTTGGCCGGCCTCGGGTTGCTCGGCACGCGCATCATCATGCTGCACCTGTTTGTGGTGGCGATCGTGACGTGGGCGTTGCGGCGCGGACTATCGGAATCGACCCGGTGGAAGGCGGCCGCCTCGACCGCCAAGGTGCGGCACAACATCGGCGCGTTGTTCAAGGGCCGGAACTTCCGTTACCTGATCTGGACCGCGACGATCTACCTGTTCTGGAATCTCGCGGCCGGCACCGCGGGCATCTTCAATCCCTACATCATCGAAACGCTCCAAGCCGGCGGACCGGTGGCCAGCGTGCTGCTGTCGTGTTCCGGTTTTGTCATCGCGATGTTTGTGATCGTGTTTGTGTTCATGCGCTATTCGGACCGCGATTATCGCACCCGGCGCATGTTGTGGGGCATCGGCGCGGTGGTGCAGGTGATCGCCTACGGCATGCTGCTGTTTCTGCCCTTCAATATCCCGGTCGTGCTCGCCAACATCGTGTTGTTCTCCGCCGGCGGCGCGCTGGCCGGTGAAGCGTTCTACAAGGTGTTCAGCCAGGAGCTGTTTCCGACCATGTTGCGCAGCACTGCGCAGGGGCTCACCTTCGGCGTGGCCCGCGTGATCCTCGGCTTCTGGAGCTTCTTCGTGCCAATGCTGGCCGCGGCGGGCATCGGTCAGGTCGCCGGCCTCTTGACACTGTTTCTTTTCATCAGCGGCGCGGTCGGTTATGCCTTCATGCCGGACACCTCCGGCAAATCTCTGGAGCAACTCGAAGCCGAAAACACCGCCTAATTTATTCTGCCCACGGAACCCACGAACTACACGGAAACTTCCCCTCCCCGCAGGTCCTGTTCTCCGTGTGATCCGTGTGTTCCGTGGGCACTTTGAATTCCGTTCGCCATGTCTGAAGTTTCCGTCACTCACCTGCGCTGCGAATATCTGGTCGATCCGCTTGGGATCGACGAGCGCGAGCCGCGGCTGAGCTGGC
>CBINJL010000260.1:0-5290 GCA_966250925.1 uncultured Opitutus sp.
CCGGCCATCGGCGGCAGTGCCCTCGGCCTCATCCTGCTGATCGTCCTGATCATTTATCTGATGGGCGGATTCCGCGGGAAACCCTGACCGGGGCCCGTCATACGCGCGACGCATCGTATCCAACCTTACGATACGCCGCGCGCGTTTCGCTCTGGCGGCGCGGCCTCAGTCGATGAAGAACGGTAGGCCGCCGTCGAAGATGGTGGCGTTGCGCCGGTGAGTCATCGGAAACTCGCTCAGAATCATCTTTTCGAAACGATCGCCGAGACCGTAGTGGAGACGGTTGTCGGTGACGGTGATGGCATAGCGGGTGGAGCTGCCATTGATCTGGATCGCCTGGCGGCGGGAATAGCTGCGCCGGTTGATGTCCGAGATCTGGGTGCCCACGATCTTGAGCGCACCGGTGCTGCCTTCGCCACGGACTTCGATGCCGTAGTCGTTGCAGTTGTTGATGGTGTTGGAGCCCCCGAGATTGCTGTCGTTGAGCAGGGAAACCCGATCGCAATTCTGGAGAACGGAGATGCCGTTCGAGCCGGCGCCGTCGACGCGGTTGCCGGCCAGGGTGACCTTGACGGCGTTGGGGCCCATGCCGATGCCGCTGGTGCGGCTGCGTTGGACGGTGTTGCGCAGCATCGAAATGGCGGCCGAATACTTGTCGGCCCAGATGCCCGCCTTCTTCGAATCGGTCACGGTGTTGTCGGCCACGGTGATGTTGCAGACGCGGTTGTCCTGTCCGCGCGGCGAGAGGCGACCGGAGGTCATGATGCCGGCGTGGCCGGAGCCATCACTGCTGCCGCATTCGGAAACGACGTTGTTGGTCACATCGACGCGAAACACGCCGAACGTGTCGTAGTATTCGTCGGAGGTGATGAAGACACCCGCCCCGCTGGCGCGACGGATGGTGTTGCGATCAATCACCACATCGGAACCGCCGACGACGGTGATGCCGCGGCCCCAGGACTGGTCGTTGACCACGTTGTTCGAGATCTTGATGTTGTGGGTGAAGACACCGTTGTCGCGATAGGACACCACCGCGATGAAGTCGTCGCCGGTGTTGGTGACGCGGTTGCCGTCGACGGTGATGTAGCTGCTGCCGCCCGTCATGTGGATGCCGTCGGCGAGCGTCTTCGTCACCACGCAGCCGGTGATGCGGGCGGAGGACGTGGAGTTGCCGCCGGAGTTGCGCACCAGGATGCCGGCGGAGGCGGGTCCGGAGATGTTGACCTTATCGATCATGAAATGCCGAGCCTCGGTGACATCGAGTCCGGCGGTTTCGGCGATGGTGGAGCGTCGGGTCGGCGCGCTGGCGGCGCGGATGCTGACGTTTTGGATCTCGGGCGAGTCGCCGGTCAGGCGCCACGAACTGCGGTTGTTGTTGGTGAATTCGAAAATCGTCGAAGACGGGCCGGCGCCCTGGACGTGCACGCTGTCGACGATCGGCACTTTGCTGTAGCGATAGACGCCGGCCGGGAAGTAAACGATGGGATCGGCGCGGCCCTTGGCGTCTTTCAACGCAGCCTGAATGGCCACGGTATCATCGGTGCGACCGTCGCCCTTGGCGCCGTAGTTTTTGACGTTCAACGCCGCCGCCTGAGCGGCGGGCAACGCGATTCCGAGAGCGAGAATTCCGATTACAAGAGAGGGAAGTTTCGGGAGTCGTAGAGTGGACAGACGAAGGTTATTCACAGGCTAAAGCAGCGGGTTGATGGTTTTGAGCGGGAGAAGAAAAGATCTTCATGCGTCGCGAGCGTTCGGAAAACCACGGCCCCGCGCACAGATGCGCGGACATAAGCCCTCCCCTGCTCCCTTCGCATGGATCAGAAATCCAATAATCAGTCGCCGGCGTGCGATGAAGGGGCGACGTGCGATCCGGGAGGACCGGATCCGGTTACGGTCGCGATCGGCCCCGCGGCAAATAACGTCGGGCGGCGCCGCCCGGCGTTCGGGGTTGATGCTCTCAAATCGTGGCGCATGCAGAATGCAGACGTCCACGGGCTCCGCTGCCTCGCTCGTCCGCCGACCGACCGAGAGTCGTGCGGACAAAGGGGTTTTTCGTGACAGGCGTCAAAAGGGGCGGCGTGCAGACGGGGGAGCAGCGTTTCGGTCCTGGGGACCTCGACTCGCCTCCGCGACGCATGAAACCGGTTTCGATTGCTGAAAACTACCATGACGGGTGAATGCGCCGCCATGCTAGCAGCGTCTCGCCGAGGCTCTAATCAGGCAATGCCCCGCAATGCCACTAGGGCCGCCGCCCCATAATCGGCCGGACTCGGGGCATACGAAAGGCACGAGCCCACCCGTGGCGGCAAACCCCGATAAACCACTCAGCGTTGCACGCAGCCCTATTATTGTTAATGACTTGCGCTGCGTCGGCTCAGCCTGTGCGCACAGTTCGCAACGCCGTTGCCCAAGCGATCACTTCGTCAATGACTTCGTTAAGATCGTCTTCGTGGCGGGAGGCCGGCGCCGGCACGTCATCCTTGAAGTCGGTGGCAAGATTGAGCGCCACCTGCTTGCGCACATCGGCGACCTTCAATTCGCCCATCACGAGTCGCAGATTCTCGACCGCGCGCACGCCGCCCACACTGCCGTAGCCGACGAATCCCGCCGCCTTGTCATTCCATTCCTGATACAGGAAATCGATGGCGTTCTTCAGTGCGCCGCAGGTGGCGTGGTTGTATTCCGGCGTCACAAAAATATAGCCGTCGAACCCCGCGATCTTCCGCGCCCACACCTTGGTGTGACCATGCTGATAGTCATGCATGAGCGGCGGCACCGGCTCATCGAGCAACGGCAGATTGTAGTCGCGCACATCGACGACCTCGAACTCCGCATCGGTCCGCCGCCGGGCGATCTCATGCACCCAGCGGCCAACCGCTCCACCTTTGCGATCCGGTCGGGTGCTTCCAATGATGATGGCCAGTTTGATCATGGTGACTTTCGGGTAAGGTAAATCGATGCGGCACGACGCAGCGCGCCGGCCCACTCACATGTCTGCGAGCCTTGACCGCCATTTTGCGAAACGGTTGCCAGATTGCCGCCGGGATTGCCCGTGGTCCAACGCCCACACTGCGTGGAAAAATGACGCAAGGTTGCCCCGGATGGGGTTGGGCCATTGGGTTTATCGTCCCCGCGCCCGACGCGTCTCGCCCCGCATTCCCGTTTTCACCCCTACCCCGATGTTGTCGTTTTCCCTGCGCTCTTTTCCTGGCCGAACCGGAATCGTCGCCCCGTTCGTTCTGGCTGCCGCTGTCAATGCGACCGAGCCCGCCGCAGAATCCGCCACCGCTTCAGCGACTCCGTTCCGCCTGTTTGCCGGCGTCGATCTCGCCGTCACACGCGCCGACGCCTCTGCGCCCGTCCCGATTCTCGGCATCGGCCCGCGTCAATTCGTACTCGGCGATCCCGCCCGCACGCGACTCGCTCCCGGCGACGCCGGCTCCCTGAGCGCACTCAGCGCCATCAAGGTCGGACGGGCCGAGTTGACCGTTTCCGAGGTGCGCGCCGTGCGTGCGTTCACCCCTCGCACCGATCCGGTGATGCAGGGCATGATTATGCAAAACGAGCTCGCGCTCCATGCGATGGACGCGCAGGCGACAGCAGAAAAAGTCTACCTCGAAGGCGAAGCTTCCCGCGCCAACACCTACCGCTACGCCGCCGCCAATTCCCAGGCCATCGCCGCCGGCGAACGCGCTCCCTTCGACGACATGGGCACGATCGCCTCGGTTAATGCCGCGCACGAAACCGATCTCGGTTCCGTGATGGATGCCCACGCCCAATTCGACCGCGCCATGCGCGATCCTCTGGCCGCCGATCTGACCGCACGCGGCGCCGAAAACGAAGACTACGACCTGCTCGACCTGCGCTTCGACCTCACCGCGCCGACTCCGATTCGCGCCGCCTATGTCGTCGTCGTCGCCCGGATCGCCGAAAACGGCGAGGCGCGCTTGCGCACCTTTTATCAACATGTCGGCGACCTCGATGCCAAGCCGCGCTCAATCGTGGTGCGCCACGCCGGCTTTAAACCCGGATTCGAACTCAAGGAGTTCGAGATTCACGTTTATTCCCGCGGTCAGGAACTCGTGACCAATCTGTCGCCCAAACGCACTCCGCTCACCGCCGAGCAGACCCGCGAGTTTCTGCTGCTGACGCATCTGAGCGATCACGCCACTGATTCGTGTCCGGCCCGACCAGTCTGGGCGCTCGCGCCCAACGCTCTCCTCGGCACCGCCGCGGCCGCAGCGTTTGATCAGGCCGTCGCGGTCAACATTGATGCCGACGGGCGCCTGATCAGCATTCACGACTCGGTTGCCAACGCACGCACGTTCGCGGCCGACATCGTCGACGCCGAACACGTGCGCACCCGCTCGACGCGCACCGCACCGGCCTCGTTCGCGTCCTCCGTCCGCGTCAGCGACGAATCTGTCGCGCTCAACCAATCTCAATCTGTTCCGCCCCACATCGTCGCCGTTTTGGAGGAAATGGTTTTCCTGCCCGCGGTCGACGCCGGCCGCCCGGTGGTGAGCACCCTCGAGGTCAACCTCGCCAGCTACTTTCCCTGACGCGGCATCCCCGCGCTTCGGGTCTCGCACGCGGCAGCAATTTTCACGCGGGTTTGCATTGATCGCGGCGCGCCGGCGCAGGCATGTTGCGTCGCACCGCCGCCTATGAAACTACGATCCGTTGCCCTCATCTGCTGCTGCCTGTGGGCGGCAAACTCGTCTGCCATCGGCGCTGAAACGCGCACCGCGGTGGTGGCGTTTGCAGACCGTCCGGCGCAAAGCGAGGCCATGATTCCGGGCCACTGGTGGATCGATTTCGGCACCGCCGCGTTCGGCAATCTCGCTCTGACCTTGCCGGCCGATTTTCCCGCCGGGGTGACCGTGACGGTGCACTTGGGCGAAGCGCGCGACGGGGCCACATCGGTGCATCGCACGCCCGGCGGCACCGTGCGTTATCAGCAGCATCAGGTCGAGCTGCGGCCCGGCGAAACCGTGCACCCGACGCTGACCTGGGCACCGCCGGACTGGATGAAGTCAGGCTTGCTCGAACTCCCGCCCGGTGCCGGCGAGATGATGCCGTTTCGTTATGTGGAAATCGAAGGCGCACCGACGGGATTTGCGCCCGCCGATCACGTGCGCCGCGTCGGTTGGCGCGTGCCGTTCGATGACGACGCCGCGCATTTCGAATCCTCCAGTGCGGAACTCGATGCCGTGTGGGCGTTGTGCAAATACAGCATCAAGGCCACGACGTTCATGGGGCTCTACGTCGACGGGGATCGCGAGCGCAA
>CBINJL010000261.1:0-5285 GCA_966250925.1 uncultured Opitutus sp.
CGGCGTCGACGCGCTGCGCTACTTCCTCATTCGCGAAATGAGCGTCGGCCAGGACAGCGACTTCTCGCTCGATCAATTTATGGTGCGCTACAACAGCGAGCTGGCCAACAACCTCGGCAACCTCGTCAACCGCACGCTCAACATGACCAACCGTTTTGCGGACGGCGTGATTCCGGCGCCGGCCGCCGACGGCGAGCCTGAGCAGACGCTGCGTGCCGCCTGGGCCCGCACCCGCGAGGAAGTCATTCCGCTCTTCGAAGAGTTTCAATTCAACGTCGGCCTCGAACGCACCCTCGGGTTCATCACCGCGACCAACGCCTACATCGAACAACGTGCGCCTTGGAAGCTGGGCAAGTCCGAGGACCCGGCCGATCACGCGCTGCTGCGCACCGCGCTCGCCACCATGGCGGAAGCGCTGCGCCTCGGTGCTTCGCTGCTGCTCGCGGTCACGCCTGGCACCGTAGAGAAGATCCGCGGCGTGCTCGGCTATGCGCCCGGTGCGATTTGGCGCGACGAACTGGAATGGGATCATCGCCTGACCGGACGCACGGTTGAAAAGACCTGCATTCTTTTCCCGCGGCCGGAAAAACAAGGGTAAGTCGCGTCGTCGGTTTCGTCTGCGTTTTCGCCGCATGAACGTTCTCCCGCTGCAGCCCGCCGATCACGCCTCGCCGGAGGCGCTGCGGGCGTTTCTGCAACAGTGTCAGGCGGCGGCGCGCAGCGACGGTCGGGAGCGTCTGGTCAGCATCAGCATCACCGTCGGCGCGCTCGATCCGCTGGCGGTGCTGGAGACGATCTACGAACCGGGCCATCCGCATTTTTATGCCGAACATCCGTCGGCCGGCACCGCCATCGCCGGCGCCGAAATCGCGGCCGTCGTGCGGCTCGACGGGGCGGATCGTTTTGCGCGCCTGCAGGCGTTCGCCGACGAAACGTTCGATCGCACCATCGCGGTCGGCCCGGTCGATGCACCGTTTGGCGGTCCGCACCTTTTTATCGCCGCCGCCTTCCTCGATCAGGTCGCTGCCGGCGAACCGTTTCCCGCGGTGCTGGCGTTTGTGCCGCGTTGGCAGGTGGCGCGAGCAGGCGACGTCACCACGGCAGTGGCCAACGTGCCGCTGGCGCCCGACGCCGATCTCGAAGCGGTAACGCAACGCGTCTGGCGCGCGCACGCAAAATTCGGCGGCTTCAGCTTCAGTGCCGCGACGACGACTGCCGCGCCGCGGCATCCGCAGCAGTTTTCGACCCGCGAAACCAGCGACTACCGTGCGGCCGTGGCGGCGGCGCTCGCCCGCATCGGTGACGGCGCCTTTGAAAAGATCGTGCTGGCGCGTGCGGTCGATCTGCAGGCCGATGCGCCCCTGCATCCGCTGCAGGTGCTCGACGGCTTGCGCCAGCGGTTTCCCGACTGCTTTTCCTTCTCCGTGGCGAACGGGCAGGGTGACAGCTTCATCGGCGCCAGTCCGGAACGTTTGGTGCGCGTCAGTCGTGGCGTGCTGGAGGCCGATGTGCTGGCCGGCACGATCCGACGCGGACGCGGCGCGGTCGAGGACGCCCTGCTTGGCGCCAATCTGCTCGCGAGCGAAAAGGACCGCCACGAACACGCGGTCGTGCTCGATTCGATGAAACGCCGTCTTGGCCAACTCGGTCTGGCGGTGGTGCACGCGACCGAGCCGGTGTTGCGAAAGCTCGCCAACCTCCAACATCTGCACACGCCGGTGCGGGCGGCGCTGCCCGAGCGTGTCCGGTTATTGGATACATTGTCCGTGCTGCATCCCACGCCCGCGGTGGGCGGTTCACCGCGTGATCGCGCGATCGGTGAAATCCGCGGACTGGAAGGCTTTGATCGCGGACTCTACGCCGGTGCGCTCGGCTGGATGAATGCGCGTGGCGGCGGCGAGTTTATGGTCGGCATCCGTTCGGCGCTGGTGCGAGGCGACACCGCGCGAGTCTATGCCGGGGCGGGCATCGTGGCGGGCTCGACGCCGGACAAGGAGTTTGCCGAAACCGAATTGAAATTCCGGGCATTGATGGACGCCCTCCAACCGCTGCCATGACTTCGATCGACGCCCGCAATACCAACAGTCTCTGGTGCTCGGTGTTGGTGGAAACGCTGGTGCGATGCGGATTGCGCACAGCCGTGGTCTCGCCGGGATCGCGCTGCACGCCGCTCACCATGGCACTGGCGGCCCATGCCCAAGTCGACGCCGTGCCGGTGCTCGACGAGCGCTCGGCCGCATTCTTCGCGCTCGGCGTGGCGCGTCGAACGGGCACGCCGGTGGTGCTGGTCTGCACCAGCGGCAGTGCGGCGGCCCACTACCTGCCGGCTTTGATCGAAGCGCACGAAGCGCGGGTGCCGTTGATCGCGATCACCGCGGACCGCCCGCCGGAAATGCGCGACTGCGCCTCGGGGCAGACCATCGACCAACATAAAATCTTCGGCGATTTCGTGACATGGTATCACGAATTTGCCGTGCCGGAACCGCGCCTGGAAATGTTGGCGTATCTGCGCCAAACCGTAAGGCAGGGCTGGCGGCGCGCGGTCACGGCGCAGCGACCGATCCATTTTAATGCGCCGTTTCGTGATCCGCTGCCACCGGTGGCCGACGATGGCACCGCGGCGCGCACGGCGACCGCGATCGGTGAAGAGTTTTTCGCCTTTTCCGAAGCGGCGCCGGTGGCGGTTACCGGACTGCGTTTGCATCAGCGCATCACCACGACGCGTGGGTTGATCGTGGCCGGAGCAGCGCGATCGGGCGATGTGGCCGCTTATGCGCGTCACGTTTGTGACATCGCTCGCGCGACTGGCTGGCCGGTGCTGGCCGACGTGCTTTCACCAGTGCGCCAACACGCGCCCGACGATGTGGTGGTGGTGACGGCCTATGACGCGATCCTGCGCAACGAGACGCGGGCGCGCGATCTTACGCCGCGGTTCGTGATCGGGCTCGAAGGTTGGCCCACCAGCAAAGTGCTGCGGCAGTGGCTGGAGCGCAGCCAGGCGGAAATGCTGCTCGTCTCGGAGCACGTCGGCGCGCGCGATGCGCTGCATGGCCGCACCCGCGAAGTCACGGCGCCGGCGAGTGCATTGCGCATCGAAGGCTGTCCGGCGCCGGATCGCGATTATGTGACTGCCTGGGCGAAGGCAGAAAGGACGGCGCGGGGCGAATTGGACAAATGGTTTTCCGAGAATCGTGATTCGAGCTTCGAAGGCCAGGCGGCGTGGCTGCTGCAGCGTCACCTGCCGAAAGACGCGACACTGGTGGTGGCCAACAGCATGCCGGTGCGCGACATTGAGTATTTCTGGGGAGCATCGAACCGGAATCTGGACGTGAGTTTCAGCCGCGGCGCCAATGGCATCGACGGCACGTTATCGACGGCGTTGGGCACGGCTCACCGGTCGGAACGGCCCACGTATTTGCTCACGGGCGACTTGGCGTTTATGCACGATGCCAACGGATTTTTGCTGGCGCGCGAACTTGTCGGCAGTCTGACCGTGGTCGTGATCAACAACGACGGCGGCGGCATTTTCGGGCATCTGCCGGTCGCTCAATTCGAGCCGCCGTTTGAGCGGTATTTTGCCACGCCGCAAACAGTGGATTTGGGCAAACTTTGCGAGGCTCACGGCGTCGCCTGGGAAATCGCAAACGACGCCGCGGCATTGGAGCAGGAATTAAAACGACCGCCTGCGCCCGGTGTGCGAGTCATCGAATTTCGCACTGACCGCAAAGCCGACGCCGCCACCCGCAAACGATTGTTTCGCGACGTGGCGGCAGGACTGTAGCGCAGAGTGCGGGCTGAAGCACCGCACTACGACGGCGACGGCGATTCTAGTCTTGGCTCGGCGTCCAGCGGTAGGCGCGGACTTCGTTGTCCTTCATCAACGGAATGAGCAACAGGCCGCGTTCGATAAGGTATTCGTGGTCGGCGGTGCCAGGAGGCAACTGCAGCAGCGGCGTGACGCCACCTCCCGCACTGACGCGGAGCACTTCGCCGGTGAGCCAGTCGGTCACGGTGTAACCGCCAAGGCCATCCGGTTCGATGCCGTCGACATGGCAAACGGGCGTCGTGCCGATGCGCCCAAACTGTTTGTCGGCGTAACGCACGGTGGCGATGTGTCCGACCTCTTCCTCGCCGGCGGCGTTGCGGAATGACCAGCCGCCCAGCAGGAGGCGATCGGTTTCGGCGCGCAGGCCGTTGGGGCCGGGCGTGCGGGAAAAATCCAGTTCGACCCAAGGCTCGAATTTTCCGCCGCTGAGCCGGAAAACGGAACGTAACCGCGGACTGAATACATAGACATTGCCCTCGGGATCGGCAGTGCAGTCGTTGAAGCCGGCCGGCTCACCATCGGCCGGCGCATGACGGGCAATAATTTTCCCGACTGCAGGGTCGATTTCGATCATCGCATTGTCGTCGCCGACGTAGAGGCGGCCGTTGGCCATGGCCAGACCCTTGGGATTGTCGAGTCCCGTAATCCACCGCAGCTGTCGGATCGTGCCATCGGCGGCGACCAGACTGATAAAACCATCATGAGGCACCTCACCCTGTCCCCATGTTCCCATGTTGGAAACGTAGAACATATCGCGCTGGGCGTCATGCACGATGGACTCGGGGCCGGCGAAACCGTCGGCCGACCAGACGAGCTCAGGCTCGGCGGCTTGAGCGCAGTAACCGCTGCCCGCGAGCGCGAGCAACACAATGAAGGGGCGATGATACATGGTGGGGTGAGGTGACTGGATGAGTGACCGCGGATGCGAACGCATCACGACGAGTCGCATTGCAACACGACCAAGTCGGCGCGCTCCTGCCAGCCTGTCGATTGCCAGAATGCTTTACCTTCATCGTTGCCGGCCAGTAAGTGAATCGTCACCCGTGGAATCCCTTGGTCTTCCAGTTGCGCAACGCACGCGGCAGCCAGGCGACGCCCCCAGCCTTGCCCGCGAAAAGCGGGGGCAACCGCAAGGTGATAGATGAATCCCCGTCGTCCGTCGTGACCGCACAGCGCCGTGCCGGCAAGCACGCCATCCGGAGTTTCCAACGTCTGGCTTAGCTCCGGGTTGCGTTGAAGAAATGCGGCCAAAGCCGCCGGTTCATCGGAGGCGCCGAGGCAGATGCCTGGAGTTGCGCGCCATAATTCAACGGCAGCGGCGATGTCGGCGAAGACAAACGGACGAAGGCGAAGCGTGGTTCCGGCGGTGTTCATCTTTTGGATACGGACAAAAGCACCGGCGGGGCAACTTGCCGGCGGAAGTAAACGCCTACAACTGCACCAGGAGGCCGATCTCGAT
>CBINJL010000262.1:0-5278 GCA_966250925.1 uncultured Opitutus sp.
GTCGGCACCAAGACCGCGGCCGATGCGCCCGACGTGCGGTTGCTGGAGCAGGCCTACTCGATCGCGTTTCAATTGCTCAATATCGTCGAGGAGCGTGCGTCCGCCCGGGTGCGGCGCGCCCGCGAAAAACGCAGCGGACCGGCGGCGGAAAAGGGACTCTGGCCGAGTCAGCTCCAGGCCATGCGGCACAGCGGTTGGAGCGAGGCGCAGCTGCTGGAAGCGTTGCGCGAGGTCGAGGTCGAGCCGGTGCTCACCGCCCATCCGACCGAGGCCAAACGCGCCACCGTGCGCGAGCTGCACCGCGAAATCTACAGCCTGATCCATCGCCACGAAAACGCCGCCTACACGCCGCGCGAGCAGCAGCGTCTACGCACGCAGATCGAGGCGCGGCTGGAAAACCTCTGGCGCACGGGCGAGATCCACGTCACCCGGCCCACCATCGAGGCCGAACTCGATAACGCGCTGCACTACCTGCGCGACGTGTTTCCCGAGGCGGTGCGGCGGACCTACGTGCACCTCGGCGAAGCCTGGGCCGAGCTCGGATTTGATCCGGCAAAACTGGCCTCGATCGGCACGCTGATTCGCTTCGGCACCTGGATCGGCGGTGATCGCGACGGGCATCCGTTTGTCACTGCCGACGTGACGCGCACGTCGTTGCGTTCCCTGCGGCACAACGCGCTGCGCGTGCAGCGGCGTGCTCTCGAATCGCTCGCGACCGACCTGCCGCTCAGTTCGCTTTTTCAGGAAACGCCCGCCGGATTGCAGGAGTTGATCAACCGGCTCGCGCAGGAGTTGTCCGCGTCGCCGGCGATCGATGTGACGGCGACGCTCGAACGCAACCGCGAGGAGCCATGGCGCGCGGCCGTCTATCTCATGCGCGGCAAGATTCTCGCGGCGATGAATCCGGCTGGTGATCCGTCCGCCTATCGCGCGCCGACCGAACTCGACGCCGATCTCGCCGTGCTGGGCGCGGCGCTCGACGAGATCGGGGCGGGGCGGCTCAACGCCGATTACGTCACGCCGTTACGGCGGCAGCTCAGCACCTTCGGTTTCCATCTCGCCACTCTCGACGTGCGACAGAACTCGGCCTTTCACGAAAAGGCGCTCGATCAACTGCTGCGGGCGGCCGGGCTGCTCGGCGAGGAGTCGTTCGCGAACTGGCCGACGGAACGCAAACGCGAGTTGCTCGACCGCGAACTGCGTTCACCGCGGCCGTTTCTGGCCGCCGGCATCACGGCGGGGCCGGAGGCGGAAGCAGTCCTGTCGTGCTACCGCGTGCTGGCAGCCGAACGGGCGCGTCACGGCGACGCCGGTCTCGGCGCGTTGATTGTGTCGATGACCCGATCCACCGAGGACCTGCTGGTGGTCTATCTGCTCGCCCGCGAGGCCGGGTTGATGAGCTGGGAGGCGGGGGGGCTGAGTTGTCCGCTGCCGGTCACGCCGCTGTTTGAAACCATGGGCGACCTGGAAAACGGTCCGCGCATCGTGGCCGATTTCCTGTCGCATCCCGTCACCCGCCGCAGTCTCGGTATCGGAAAATCCGATACGCTGCCCGGATTTCAGATGATGGTCGGCTATTCCGATTCCAACAAGGACTGCGTCATCCTCGCCAGCCAGTGGGCGCTGCATCGGGCGCAGAAGGCGTTGTCCGAGGTGGTGACGGCGCACGGCGCGCGGCCGGTGTTTTTCCACGGTCGCGGCGGCACGGTGGGTCGCGGCGCGGGCCCGACGCACTGGTTCATGGAAGCGTTGGCCGACGGTTCGTTGTCCGGCCGTATGCGCATGACCGAGCAGGGCGAAACCATCGCGCAGAAATACGCCCACCAATCTTCGGCGGTTTATAACGTCGAGCTGCTGATGGCGTCGGCCGCCGCCACGACGGCGCGGCACCGGCTCGCGCCGCCGCGCGAGGTGGACATCTGGCCGACGATGGACCGGCTGGCGGCGTGGAGTCGCGACACTTATCGGGAGTTGCTGCACCAGGCGGACTTCATGCGATTCTACCGCCAGGCGACGCCGATCGACGTGTTGGAGCATTCGCGCATCGGTTCGCGTCCGAGTCGTCGCACCGGCCAGGGCACACTGGACGATCTGCGGGCGATTCCGTGGGTGTTTTCATGGACACAGAACCGGTTCTACCTGCCCGGCTGGTATGGCTCGGGCGCGGCGCTGGCCCGTCTGCGGGATGAGGATTCCGCGGCATTCGGCGAATTGTGCGCCCATGTGCGGTCGTCGCCGTTTCTGCGCTACGTGCTGACGAACATCGAAAGTTCGCTGGTCAGTGCGAACACCGACATCATGGAAGACTACGCGGGCCTGGTGGCGGATGAAGCGGTGCGCGAACGTTTCATGACGGCGATCCGGGCGGAGTTCGTGCGCACCCGCGACCTGATGACGGAGATTTTCCAAGGCACGTTCCAGGAACGGCGACCGCGGTTGGCCTTCACGCTGGAAATTCGTGAGGAAGCGTTGGCGCAGTTGCACGCCAAGCAGATCAAGCTGCTGCGCGAATGGCGGGATCTGAGTGGCGCCGCCGCGGAAGAAATGCTGCCGGACCTGCTGCTCTCGATCAACGCGCTGGCTTCGGGCCTGCGGACGACGGGGTGAGCTTACGGAAGATTTTACAGAAGGAAACGAAGGCGAACAAAGCCACTCCGCCGATGATTTTAACGCAAAGCTCGCAAAGGCGCGAAGGTCGCAGAGGAGGAGACTCTGACTCCTGGAGCACTTCCAATAAAGTTGCAGCCGTATCGTTGTAGGGGTCGCCCTGGTGTCGACCCGCTGTGCGTCAGCCTTTTCATTCTGGAAATCCACTCCGCTGCGGGCTGACACGAGGTCAGCCCCTGCATTTCCAGTGGCACCAGTAGTAGTCAAAACGCTGTAGCTATCTTGGCGATCACGGTTCGCTTCAGCGTGCTTTGCTGCCTTCGCTCCTTTGCGCACTTTGCGTTAAATCCCTTCAGGCTGACCGCTCTGTTTGTCTCCGTTTCCTCCTGTAAAATCATTTTCTTACAGAAGGAAACGAAGGGCAACGAAGCCACTCCGCCGCGGGCTCAGCGAGCTGAGCCCCTACACGTCGAGCTTCCGTGCTGCTTTGTTATCCTTCGTTGCCTTCTGTAAAACTGCTTCAGGCTGACCGCTCTGTTTTCCTCGATTTCCTCCTGTAAAATTTCACCGGAGGGAAACGGCCACGCTCAGCGCGACCGTCGTTGCAGAATGGATACGACGAGCAGCAAGGCGAACGAGATGACCAGCAACGTGGCGGCGAAGGCATGTGCGGCCGGATAATTGAGCACCTGGACTTCATCGTAGAGCGCGATGCTGGCGACGCGGGTTTCACCCGGGATCGAACCGCCGATCATGAGCACGACACCGAATTCGCCCAGCGTATGCGCAAAACCAAGCGTGAGACCGGCGCCGATGCCGCGCCGTGCGAGCGGCAGATGGACCCGCCACCAGGTGCGCCAGGCAGTGGCGCCGCTGGCTCGACTGGCGTCGAGCAGTTCTTCGGGCACTGCCCGCAGCGCCGCCTGAAACGGCTGCACGGCGAAAGGCAGCGAATAGATCACCGAGGCGATGACCAAGCCGGTGAAAGTAAACGAGAGCGGACCGCCGGTCAGGGCGACCCACCAACTGCCGGGCGGATGTTGCGGCGAAAACGCCACCAGGAGGTAAAATCCCAATACGGTTGGAGGCAGGACGATCGGCAGTGTGACCAACGTTTCCCAAAAGGGGGCCAGTCGCGAGCGGGTGGTGTTGAGCCAGTGCGCCAACGGCAGTCCCACGAGGCCGAGCACGAGCGTGGTGATGGCCGCGAGTTTGAGGGTGAGTCCGAGCGCCTGCCAGAGCGGCGGAGTCAGGAGCCAGGTGGCGAGAAGCGGGCAGAGCGAAGAGGACACGGCGGCGTGCGGACGAGTTCAGGGGCGGACCGGTCGATAACCGTGGGCGGCGAGAATGCCCTGGGCTTCGGGCGCCATCAGCCAGGTGAGAAAGGCGCGGGCGGCGGGATTGTTCCGGGCGCGGACGAGTAGGACCGCGCCATGGGCGAGGGCATCGTTCGGAGTTTCCAGCGCGAGTCCGGGCGTCTGGTCGGGGCCGAGCAGCGAGCCGGCGACAAATCCGTATTCGGCATTGCCGCTGTGCACGAACTGCAAGGTCTGGGCGACGTTGTCGCCTTCAACGATCTTGATGCGCAACGCGTCGGCCAGGCCTTGTTGCGCGAGCAGATCACGGGCTACCCGACCAAATGGCGCGGTGGCGGGATTGGCGATGGCGATGCGGCGCACCCGGGGGCTGAGCAAGACCTGCGGCCAGGCGGCGGCATCGCCCGGCGGCCGCGGCCAGAGCACGAGCGTGCCGTGGGCGAACGTAACGAGTGTATCCGGAAGTGCACTACGGCTTTCGATCAAGGCACGCGGGTAATCCAGATCGGCGGCGAGCAGCACATCGAACGGCGCGCCGTGGCGAATCTGGGCGACGAGGCTGCCGGTGGCGCCGTGGGTAAAGGTCAGGTCGACCTCGGGAAATTTTACGCGATGCGCGGCCGCGAGCGGCTGGGCGACGCGGGCCAGATTGGCGGCGGCGGCGACGGTCAGCGTTGGTCTGCCGTCGGCCCGACCGGTTGAGCCGAGGCCGGATAACAAACTGATGACGAGGAGCGTGATCGCGGCGAAGCGAAACATGCCGCGAGCAAACGGCATCTCCGTGCGCTGAGGAAGGCGGAATTCGAGCGAGGCAATACCGCCTGCGCCCCGCAGCAGATTTTACAGAAGGAAACAGAGGGGAACAGCGCGGTCAGCCTGAAGGGGTTTAACGCAAAGTGCGCAAAGGCGCGAAGGCCGCAAAGCACGCTGAAGCGAACCGTGATCGCCAAGATAGCTACAGCGTTTTGAATACTACTGGTGCCACGGGAAATGTAGGGGCTGACCTAGTTGTCAGCCCGCGGCGGAGTGGTTTGGCAGAATGAAAAGGCTGACGCACAGCGGGTCGACACCAGGGCGACCCCTACAACGATACGGCTACAACGTTATTGGAAGTGCTCCAGGAGTCAGAGTTTTCCTCCTCTGCGCCCTTCGCGCCTTTGCGCGCTTTGCGTTAAAATCATCGGGGGAGTGGCTCTGTTTCGCTCCGTTCCCTCCTGTGAAAAAGACTCCGTCGGAGTGGCTTCGTTGCTCTTCGTTTCCTGCTGCAAGAAAAGAATTTTACAGGAGGAAACGGAGAAAAACAGAGCGGTCAGCCTGAAGGTGTTTTACAGAAGGAAACGAAGGATAACGAAGAG
>CBINJL010000263.1:0-5261 GCA_966250925.1 uncultured Opitutus sp.
AGCTCTAGACTGAGTCGTTCATCTCCGCCGCATCCTTACAGGAGACGACCCGCGTGCTGACCGACGCCTCGACCTTGGGCAAGGTGGACACCCTGAAGGGCTTCAAGGAAAACGTGATCATGGGTCACCTTATCCCGGCGGGCACCGGCCTGCCGGCTTACAAGAAGCTCAAGATCAGCCTGCCGTTCGGCGCCGAGGAAACCGGCGTTGAGGAGGTTACGACCGAAGCGAGCTAAGCTCACGGTTCCAAACCGATAACTTTCGAGCCGACCGGGTTTGCCCGGTCGGCTCTTTTTTTAAGCAGTTGAAAATTAGTGCTTGCGGGGGAAGGAGCGTGTGTCTTTGGTGACTATCCCTCCCGCCAAAAAGGTCGTGTAGAGCCTAGCTCCGCGACTTTTATTCGCCCGGCCTTCGCGGCCGGGCGATTTTTTTGGGCGGATGCCGAGGTCGGCATCGGTGGAGTGGGGGAGAAACGCAGCGAACTGATTTCCGTGCTTGTCATCGGACAAAAGAGTCTGTGCGCTCTTCCTCCTTTTCCTCTTGTCACAGCGGTCCGCGCCTCCGCGCACGACTCGCTTTTTCTCTCTCGCGAGACGGGCTGATGGCCCGGTCACGCGGCACGTCTCTTTTTCGCCAAAAAGTGCTTGATCACCGTTTGGCGGCTCTTCACGTTTCGCCTCTTTTCTCAACTTCACTCCTTCGAATCCGTCATGCCCACCATCAACCAGCTCGTGCGTAAAGGTCGTCGCCAAATCGTGGCGAAGTCCAAGTCGCCTGCCCTCGACTCCAATCCTTTCCGCCGTGGTGTCTGTGTGCAGGTCATGACCCGCACCCCGAAGAAGCCGAACTCCGCCATCCGTAAGGTGGCCAAGGTTCGTCTCACCAACGGCAACGAGGTCATCTCCTACATCCCGGACGAAGGTCACAACCTGCAGGAGCACAGCATCGTTCTCGTGCGTGGCGGTCGTGTGAAGGACCTCCCGGGCGTGCGTTACCACATCGTGCGTGGCGCCCTCGACGCGACCGGCGTGGAAAAGCGCCGTCGTTCCCGCTCCAAATACGGCGTCAAGCGCCCGAAGGAAAAGAAGTAATCTTTTAAAAGCCAACGCCCATGTCACGCCGCCACAGAGCCACCAAGCGCAAGGTCAATCCGGATGTGCGCTACAACAGCCCCCTCGTCGCCCACCTCGTCAACGTGGTGATGCAGGATGGCAAGAAGAACCTCGCCGAGCGCATCGTCTACGGCGCCTTTGAAAAGGTGTCCGAGAAGCTCGAAAAGGGTGATCCCGTCGATCTGCTGATCGGCGCGCTGGAAAACGCCCGCCCGCGTCTTGAGGTCAAGAGCCGCCGCGTCGGTGGTGCGACCTACCAGGTGCCGGTTGAGATCTCCTACGAGCGCCAGGAAAGCCTCGCGCTGCGCTGGATCGTGACCGCCGCCGGTTCCCGCAAGGGCGCCACCATGCGCGACGCGTTGGCGAACGAGATCATCGACGCCTACAACAACACCGGTGTCGTCGTGAAGAAGAAGGAAGACACCCACAAGATGGCTCAGGCCAACCGCGCCTTCGCCCACCTCCGCTGGTAAGCCCGCTGTAAGGAACCATTTCGATGTCCTCCGAAAATCCCGTCATCAAAGTCGTCACCGAGCGTTCGAAGGCTGCCGCCGTCAACGCGAAGGAGCGTCCGTTCCCGCTGGAATGGACCCGTAACATCGGCATTGCCGCGCACATCGATGCGGGCAAGACGACCACGACTGAACGCATTCTTTTCTACACCGGCGCCGTTCACAAAATGGGCGAGGTGCATGAAGGCGGCACCGTGACCGACTGGATGGCTCAGGAAAAGGAACGCGGCATCACCATCACCGCCGCGGCCATCTCCTGCGCCTGGGACGCTTCCTGCGGCCCGTGGCAGAGCATCAAGCAGCGTATCAACATCATCGATACGCCCGGACACGTTGACTTCACCGCCGAGGTCGAGCGCTCGATGCGTGTGCTCGACGGCGCCGTGGCCGTGTTCTGCGCCGTCGCCGGCGTGCAGCCGCAGTCCGAGACTGTCTGGCGCCAGGCCAACAAGTATGGTGTGCCGCGCCTCGCGTTCATCAACAAGATGGACCGCGTCGGAGCCAATTTCTTCAGCGCCGTCGACGAGATGCGTGAGAAGCTCGGCGCCAACGCCCATCCGCTCTTCATCCCGATCGGCGCCGAGGAAAACTTCACCGGTGTCGTCGATCTGGTGCAGAACTGCGCCTACATTTTCGGGGATGAAAAGGACCCGCTGGGGCTCCAGCCGGTCACGTCCGAAATCCCTGAGAGCCACAAACAGCAGGCGGCGGAATACCGCGACAAGCTGATCGAAGCCCTCTCCGACTTTGACGACACCCTCGCCGAGAAGTATCTCGAAGGCGCGGAACTTACCGTTGAGGAAATCATGTTCGCCGTGCGCAAGGCGACCATCTCCCTCGAATTCACCGGCGTCATTCCCGGCTCGGCCTTCAAGAACAAAGCCGTGCAGCGCCTGCTCGACTGCGTGGTGAACTATCTCCCGAGCCCGATCGACCTTCCGGCCATCAAGGGCCAGAACAGCGATGGCGAACCTGTCACCGCCGAGGTCAACGACGCCGGCATGCTCGCCGGTCTCGCGTTCAAGCTCTGGACCGACCCGTTCGTAGGCAAGCTGGTATTCTACCGCGTCTACACCGGCAAGGTCAACAAGGGCATGCCGCTTTACAATCCGCGCACCCGCCGCTCCGAGCGCGTTTCACGTCTCGTGCTCATGCGCGCCATGGACCGAGACGAAATCGACGTGGCCTACTCCGGTGACATTTGCGCCTTGGTCGGCGTCAAGGACGTCATCACCGGTGACACCCTGTGCGACGCTGATTACGACATCCGCCTCGAACCGCCGTCCTTCCCGGAACCGGTTATCGCGATGTCGATTGAGCCGAATTCGAAGGCCGACCAGGAAAAGATGAGCACCGCGCTCCAACGCCTTGTCGCGGAAGACCCGACCCTTTCGGTCAAGACCGACGAAGACACCGGTCAGACCATTCTCGCCGGCATGGGCGAGTTGCACCTCGAAATCATCATCGACCGCATGAAGCGCGAGTTCAAGGTCGAGGCCGCCACCGGCAAGCCGCAGATCGCTTATCGCGAAACCATCACCGGCAGTTCGGAAGGCGAGGGCAAGTTCGTGCGTCAGTCGGGTGGTAAGGGCCAGTATGGCCACGCCGTCATCCGCCTTGAGCCGAACGAAAAGGGCAAGGGCATCGAAGTCGTCAACGCGATCGTCGGCGGCGTCATCCCGAAGGAATTCATCAAGCCCACCACCGACGGTATCATGGAAGGCTGCAACAACGGTGTTGTGGCCGGCTACCCGGTCGTCGACGTCAAAGCCACCATCATCGACGGTTCCTTCCACCCGGTCGACTCCTCGGAAATCGCGTTCAAGATGGCCGGTATCTTCGCTTTTAAGGAAGCGATGAAGAAGGCCAACCCGATCCTGCTTGAACCGATCATGGGTGTCGAAGTCACCAGTCCGGAAGACTTCCAGGGCGACATCATGGGCGACATCAACCGTCGTCGCGGCCGCATCAACGGTATGCAGTCCAAGGCCGGCGCCACCATCATCGATTCGGAAGTGCCGCTTGAAATGCTCTTCGGTTACGTCACCGACATCCGCTCGCTGTCCAAGGGCCGCGCCAGCGCCACCATCACGCCGTCGCACTTCGAACAGGTGCCGGCTTCGGTTCTCACGAAGATCGTCGAGACCTCCACCCGCGCTCCGGCGCGCACCTGAACCCGTTCTTTATACCGCCATGAAAGGCCAACGCATTCGCATCAAACTCCAGGGCTTCGACTATCGTGTCATCGACCAGTCGGCCTTGGAGATCGTCGAGACCGCCAAGCGCTCCGGCGCCCGTGTCTCGGGTCCCATCCCGCTGCCGACCCGCATCGAGAAGCTGAGCGTCAATCGCTCGCCGCACGTCGACAAGAAGTCGATGGAGCAGTTCGAGAGCCGGACGCACAAGCGCCTCATCGACATCATCGAACCCACCGCCCAGACGGTCGACGAGCTCAAGAAGCTCAACCTCCCGTCCGGCGTGGACATCACCATCAACGTCTGATCCGCCACACCCGCGCGTATCACCCAGTAACCACAGTTTTCACCAACAGTTTAGCGGCACCTCCGGCGGGCCATACCGCCGGAATCGCTAATGTAGGTCTAACCAAACGGAAACCCTCCACCTACCACTTAGCCCATGATCAACACCATTATCGGTAAGAAGATCGGCATGACCCAGGTCTACGATGACAGCAATGTCCTCGTGCCGGTCACCGTGGTCGAAGCCGGACCCTGCCCAGTGGTCCAGGTCAAGACTGTCGACTCCGACGGCTACAACGCCGTCCAGCTCGGCTTCGCCTCCAAGAAGGCGAAGAACACCTCCAAGGCCGAGCTCAACCACGCGAAGAAGGCCGGTCTCGACCTGGCCCCGCGCATTCTCGACGAGGTTCGCCTCGCCGCCGCTCCCGAAGCCAAGGCCGGTGACACCGTCACCGTGGAAGCCTTCACCGCCGGCCAGTTGGTCGACGTGACGGGCATCACCAAGGGCAAGGGCTTCGCCGGCGTCGTGAAACGCTTCCGTGTCGGCGGCGGTCCCGCCTCGCACGGTTCGATGTTCCACCGCCGCATCGGTTCCATCGGTATGCGCCAGACGCCTGGCCGCACCTGGAAGAACCAGAAGATGCCCGGCCACATGGGCAGCGAACGCCGCACGGTGCAGAACCTGCGCATCATCGCTGTCGACGCCGAAAAGAACCTGTTGCTCGTCCGCGGCGCCATCCCGGGCGCGAACGGCGACACGGTTGTCGTCCGCACCGCCATCAAGGGTCAAAAGCAGGCCGCCGCCTGATAAGGAGGATACGCATCCATGAAACTCACTGTATATTCTTCTGACGGCACCAACACCCGCGAGCAGGACTTTGCCCTTCCGGAATTCGAAGGCGACAAGGGGCTGCAGGCGGTCAAGGAAGTGATCGTCGCCATCAACGCCAACAACCGCCAGGGCACGCGCTCAACCAAGACGCGCGGCGACGTCTCCGGCGGTGGCAAGAAGCCCTGGCGCCAAAAAGGCACCGGCCGCGCCCGTCACGGTTCCACCCGCTCGCCCATCTGGGTCGGCGGTGGTGTCGCCCACGGACCGAAGCCCCGCGACTTCTCCAAGAAGATCAATTCCAAGGTCAAGGCCCTGGCCTTCTCCC
>CBINJL010000264.1:0-5256 GCA_966250925.1 uncultured Opitutus sp.
ACAGTGCCTTCGGCGGGAGGCGTGGCGGAAGCCAGCGCGGCGGCGACGAAAAACGGGAGCAGGGCGAGCAGGCGGGAACGGAGGATCATTGGAGTTTCAGCGGGGTGAGGGTGACGGGGCCGAGCAGGCCGGAAGGCGTGAGGCGCCAGTCGGAGGCGTCAAACGGACGGTAGCGGATGTTGACGAAATTGATCTCGTGCATGATGCGCCAGTCGACGCCGCGGCGGTCGAGATCGCGGATGCGGTTGGCGGCGAGGTTGGTCACGTCGATTTCCAGGACATTGCGGCCCGCGCGGAGGTGTTGGCCCACGTGCAGGCGATGCGGCAGGCTCCAGGAGGTGCCGACAACTTCGCCGTTGAGGACGACGCGGGCGCTTTCGCGCACGTCGCCGAGATCGAGCAACCATTCGGCGGCGCGTTGCGGAAGCTGATCGAGATCGAATTCGAGCCGGTAGCGACCGGTGCCGGCGAAACGTTGGGCGTCGGGATCGTCGAGCGTGGCCCAGTCGGTGGGCGCATCGAGCGCGACGGCGGCGGGAAGCACAGGGCCGCCGCGGAGGAAGGTCAGCGACCAGTTGCCGTCGAGCACGCGGGCAGGGCCGGCCGGGGCGTAAGTCAGCCAATCGTCGCTAAAGTGTTCGGCGGCCGATGCCTCTTCCTGGCGCACGTGGAGCAAAACGGAGCGACCGGCGGCGAGTTGGAAACGGGCGGTGCCGGCTCCGTTTTCGTGGACGCTCCAAGGGGTGCCGCCGGTGAATCCGTCGAGTGGATCGGTGAGGGTTGCGCTGCGGCCGGTTACACCCACGGCGAGCGGGCCGTCGTAGTCGGTGCCGGTGAGGTTGGTGATAAAGTAGATCCAGCCGTCGTCGGTGCGGCGGCGAATGTATTCGAGTCCGGTTGCGGCGAGCGGCTCGGCGGTGGCGCGGGCGGCGAGCCAGGTGGAATCGATGCGGCGGTCGCCGGCACGGTTGAGTTTGAAGTGCGGCGCGTCGGTTTGCGCGAACTCGTGCAAGGCGATCGTGAGCTCGCGAAACTCGGCGCGACGTTGGTCGAGCTGTCCGAGGCCGGGCACGTCATCCGGGGCGGCGAGAAAATGAATCGCGGCGCCGGCGCGCGCGAGTTCGAGCAAGTGGCGATAGGTGGCCAGCGGGATGTGACGCATCGGTGGCACGACGAGGGCGCGGTAGGTTTGTCCGGGCGTGATGAGAGCGCCGCCGGCGCCGATGCGGGTGGCGGCGAGTTGCGCGTCGGAAATGTAGTCGCAGGCGAAACCGGCGGCGGCGAGGTCGCGGGCGGCGCGGCCGAAGGGCGATTGCGTCAGCCAGTCGACGTGATGGACGGTGAGCAGTTCGACCCGGCCCTCGGGATTGTGCACGACATCGGCATACGGCCAGTAGAGCAGGATTTCGTTGTCGGGCTGGCCGGATTGGAGGGCGGTCTGCACGCGGGTGACGTAGGCGTTGAGCGCGGCGAAATCATCCCACCACGGATTGTTGGGGTTGAACTGCGTCGAGGCGTAGAACAACCAGCCCGGCCAGGCGGCGTCGGTCGGCGAATACACCGTGCCGTGATAAACGACGTGATTGATGCCGTTGGCGAAGAGGCGATCGATCTCGGGTTTCGCCATGGCGAGGGAGACTTTCCAATGCTCGCGCAACCACGTGCAGGTTTCGCTGGAAATCAGCGGGCGGCCCATGACGTGGGCGGCGGACGAGGCCATTTTCATCATCAGCGGTTCGGGCAGATCGTCGTTGCCGCGAATCTCTGATTCGACGCGGCGCATGCCGGGAATGGCGAAGGGCGTGGAGCCGAAGGTTTCGGTCTCGGGAATGTCGACCGCGCCGTAGAGATCGAGCAGGTTGGCGGGCGCGCCGTGGGATTGGTTGCGCACGATCCAGTTGTGGTCATGGGCCCAGTCGCGCCAGGTGGTCAGAAAGTCGAGATGGAGGCGGCCGAGGGTGGTGCGGTAGTCGGCTTTGAGGCGGGCGAGGGTGTCGGCGTCGGCGGGGGCGTTACCGAGCAAGGCAGCGGCGTGGGCGTTGAGATCGTAACCATGATCGGTGCGAAACGCGTCGCGCAGATGCGGCGTCCATTCCGCGCCGTAGTATTCGAAGGAGTCGTGAAACTGGGCGCGCAACGTCGGCGTGGCGACCGGAGCGAGCGCCGCGCCGATGGGATCGAGGTAACGTTGCAACGCTTCCGCGGAATACGGGTCGAGCACACGGCCGGTGCCGCCGGGCGCGGCGCGTTTGACCTGCATGGCGGTGGGCTCGCCGGCGAGTTCGCCGTCGCGCAGCACGAGCTTGTGGGAGGCGTCGGCGACCGCGACGGACGGGCCGCCGAAAGGCCAGCCGGTGCCGGTGGCCATGTCGACCTGCAGGCCGAGTCGCTGCGCTTCGGCGAGGGTGTGGGCGAGGGCGGCGTTCCACTCCGGTGAAAGAAATTCACGGTAACGTGCCTCGGCGCCGCGGGCGCCGTAAATGGGCGTGATCTCGACGCCGCCCAAACCGGCGGCGGAGAATGCTTCCAACTGCGCCGTGAGTCCGGCGGGATCGACCGCGCTGCCCGGCCACCACCAGCGGGTCCATGGTCGGGCGGCGGACGAGGGCGCCGTGTCATCCGTTTCGCCAGCGGCGGTGGACGTCCCGGGTAGGGAGAAAACGGATACAAGGACGAGAACCAGGCCGGCGCGCAGGCGCGGCGGGAAAGGGAAGGGGCGCGACATGGGGAAAGGAGCGGTAGCGAAGCAGTCGGGGGTGGGCAATGCGGGAGAGGTTTGGCTCTGACTGTCAAAAAATGGCTCGTGTCGCGTCACTCGGGGGGCGCCGTAGCGTGCTGCTCCGCCCGGTGACTTCGGTTGGCCGGTGCGGTAACTCACTTGCCCATCTTGCCCAAACCCCATCGGCGCACTCGCGCAACTGTCTTCCGGCAGCCCTTACTCGTCTGATCCGCAACGGCGGGTCGTTTCGCCAATTTCCATGTCCGTTCCCTCCTCTTCGCGTCCCCGTGCCGCTCTTGTCGGTGTCTCCGGTTACGGCCGGATTCACCTGAATCTGGCTCGGGAGTGTCAGGAACGCGGGGATCTCGATCTCGTGGCGGCGACGGTGATCAACCGGGAGGAAGAGGCGGCAGTGGTGGCCGAATTGGAAGCAGCGGGCTGCGAGATTTTTTCCGATTTCGACGCCATGCTGGCGGCGTGGTCGGGGCGGATTGATCTCTGTCTGGTGCCGACGGGGATTCATTGGCATGCCTCGATGACGATCGCGGCACTGCGCCATGGCGCGAACGTGCTGGTGGAAAAACCGCTCTGCGCGACGCTGGAGGAAGCGGATGCGATTCGCCGGGCCGAACGCGAATCCGGCCGCTTCGTGGCGGTGGGATTTCAGGACTATTACGAACCGGGCACCCTGTGGCTCAAACAGGAGCTGGTGCGCGGTGCGATCGGCGAGATCGAGTCGGTGCGTTTTCTGGGGGTGTGGCCGCGACCGCGCTCGTATTTTCTGCGTAACAACTGGGCGGGCCGACTTTCGGCCAACGGGCGTCCGGTCTTCGACTCGCCGCTGAACAACGCCTTTGCCCATTTCGTGATGCTGAGCCTGTTTTTCGCCGGAGAATCGGTGGCGGAAACGGCGGAGGCGACGCTCATCGAGGCGGAGCTGTATCGTGCGCACGATATCGAAAGTTTTGATACGGCGGTGGCGCGCTGGCGCACACCGCGGGGCGTGCAGCTTTGGTTCGGCGTGAGTCATGCCAGTCGCACGACGATGGAGCCGCAGATCGAAATCCGCGGCTCGCGCGGCATCGCCTGCTGGAGCTACGAACTCGAGGCCTGGTGGCGCGATGAAAGCGGCCGCGAACAGCGTCGGCAACTGTGTGACGTGGCGGGCGCGCGCCGGGCGATGATTGCCACGACCCTGCAACGCCTGCGTGATCCGGCGGTGGCGATCTGCACGCCGGAGATGGCGGTGCGGCACACCCAGGTGATTGCCGCGTTGCATCGCCAGGCGGAGATACAGCCATTTGCCGGTGAGTTGGTCGATTGGGGCGACGCCCCTGATGCGGCCGGCGCCATTCCGGTGGTGGACGGACTCGACGACGCGTTGCGCACGGCCTATTCCGGCGGCTACAGTCTCAGCGACGCCCGGGTGCCTTGGCCGGTGCAGGGCGGGTTGGCGTAAGGCCAATCGCCACTTGGTTCAGGACTTCACCCCAAGAGCAACGGTCGCGAAGTTGTGCCACCACCGCGCTTGGCGATCTTAGAAGCCCTTGCCGACGAGGCGTGCTGGTTTGAGTCCAGTCTCGCGCACCAGCCTTCGCTCCCGCCGGGAGCTTCGGTTGGCACGGCCAGAGATCACTCAGGAGGAAGTGCCTTTGGCAGGCGGATTTTTAGGAATTGTTCGAGCTTGGACAGAAATGGGGGCGCGACCAATCCAAGGAAGAGCGCAGTGCGTGGTAGTCCGATGTCCGAAAATACCTTTTTCGATTTAGGTTCTCGTAGGAGCTTCAACAGAGATTCCGCGTAGTCGACAACGGCCCGGTCGGTGAGAGTCCCCGGAGTATCACTTGAAGCAGTATCAGCCAGTTGCTGGAGATACTTTGGCAGAATCCTCGTCAGAATTCGCACGTGGCGAAGGTCCTGCCGTCCGGCTTGGTCAAGGTCTTGGGCATTGGCGACCTTTGCCCTCAGGAGCGCGATGGGACCAGGAACGAGGACTTGGGTTTGAGATTCCCCCAGTTCGAAAAGATATGCCGGGTTTCGCAATTCCGCTTCCGTGACGCCATGCACGGAGCGTAGGACTTCGACCAGCAGCGTGTTGCCGTCGGAACCCGAGATGGTGACGACGCCGACTTCATTCGAGGGCGGGCGCAGCGGGAAAAACTGGGGCTTGGTTTTGGCGATACGGCCCAGCGACTCCAGGGTCTCCCGATTGCCCAGAACATCGGCATCGGCTGAAACGAATGGAGCGAGATCTGCGGTTACGTCGCCGAAATAAAGTGCCCAGAGATTTACCGCTTGCCCTCCTACCAGCAGGACGGGCTCCGGTGTCTTGAGGTAGGAGGCGAATTCGTCCGGCCGGCGTGGCAGCTGCGCGGGTTTAGGCATGGGCGGTGGCGAAATTCAGCACTCGAACTGACTGCGGCGATGGAGCGAGAGAATTCCTGGCCTGCACGTCCGCTGCTTGGGCGAGGCCCAGTTCCAGCAGCAGTCGGTCATGCTCACGTTGGGCGCGTTTGTATCGGGCGAGTTGAGCAGCC
>CBINJL010000265.1:0-5248 GCA_966250925.1 uncultured Opitutus sp.
GTGCAAAGCGATGGCGCGCCGCTGCCCGGCCGCTTCGTGCAGCCCCTGCGTTTCGGTCACGATGACCTCGTGACGGTGTCCCCGGCCACCCGCCCGGCGAAAGTGAGGCAGCGGGTCGCGCCCACGATACCACCCGGACTCGAGTCGCTCGCCGCCGAGGTCACGGTCGCCCTGCAGCTCGACGCCACCGGCGCGATCGAGAACGTGCGGGTGATCAAGAGCACCGCCCAGGATCTCGACGCCGCCACCGTCGACGCCGCCCTGCGCTGGACCTTTGTGCCCGCGCTCCGCGACGGCGAACCTGTGCGCAGCACGGTGTATTTACCGTTTCACTACAACGGAACCGGCGACCCCGCGCCTGCGCTCGACCGCCCGCCCGTGGCGCGCCATCGCGTCGAACCCGTGTTGCCCGCAGTGCTGCAGCACCAGCGCGGCTACGCACGGGTCTTGATCGACATCAACGCGCAGGGCCGGGTGGAGCACGTCGCATTGGACGACGTATCGCATCACGATTTCAGCGCCCCGGTGCTCGCCGCCGCCCGGCAATGGACCTTTCGCCCCGCCGAACGCAACGGCCAGCCGGTCGCGACCCGCGTAGCGGTGCCGTTTGTCTTCGGACAATAATTCCCTCCCGTGGCCACCAAGCCGTCATTGGCACCAAGTAATTTCTCGACAACGCCCGCCGGTCCGAAACGCTGGGCGCACCACACACCGGAGAGGTGGCAGAGTGGTCGATTGCGGCGGTCTTGAAAACCGCTGAGCCGGCAACGGTTCCGGGGGTTCGAATCCCTCCCTCTCCGCCAGTGGATTTTCGATTCTTGATTCTCGATTTTCGAATCGTGTGCGCCTGCAAACGGCCCGAGCGCGGGAGGGATGAGAACCCGGGTTCGACGACCGTAGCGCCAGCGCAGGGAGAGGGACCGCCCACAGGGCGCCGCGCCAGCGGGGCAGCCCTCGGCTGCAGTCAATCCCTCCCTCTCCGCCAGTGGATTTTCGATTCTTGATTCTCGATTTTGGATTGAGCGGGGGTCGTGAAGGGAATCCCGCTATTCCCTCCGCATCGCGGGCCAAGGTTTGAACGGATTGGCGCTTGGCCTTGCCGGAGTGCGTTTCACGATACCGGATTTTCCGCAAAATCCCGTCCGTTTCCTCTTCATGACCATCCACCCCATGCTCATCGCCGGCGAATGGCGCGCCCCGGCCGCCGACGCCAAGACCTTTCAGCCGCACAATCCGTCCACCGGCGAGTTGTTGCCCGATCGTTATCCGGTCGCAACTGGCGCTGATATCGACGATCTTCTCGACGCCGGGGTCGCTGCCGCCAACGAACTCGCGCAATCCTCGCCCGCCGTCCTCGCCGCGTTTCTCGACGCCTATGCCGATGCCATCGACGCGGCCCGCGACGAACTCGCCGCCCTCGCCCACTCCGAAACCGGCCTGCCGGTGAAGCCGCGCCTCGCCGAGGTCGAGATCCCGCGCACTTCCGGCCAGCTTCGCCAGGCCGCCGCCGCCGCCCGCGCGCAGGACTGGCGTATCCTGGTTATTGATACAAAGAACAACCTGCGCTCCCAACTCGAGCCGTTGGGCAAACCGGTCCTCGTCATCGGGCCCAACAATTTCCCCTTCGCCTTCAACGGCATCGCCGGGGGCGATTTCGCCGCGGCCCTCGCCAGCGGCCACCCTGTCATCGCCAAGGCTCATCCCGCGCATCCCGGCACCAGCCGCCGGCTCGCCGAGCTCGCACTCGCCGCCCTGCAAAAGGTCGGCCTGCCCGCCGCCACCGTGCAGTTGTATTATCGTTCTTCCCACGAGGAAGGACATCGCATGGCCGGCGATCCGCGCCTCGGCGCGATCGGGTTCACCGGCAGCGAACACGCCGGTCGCCAGATCAAGGCCGCCGCCGACGCCGTCGGCAAACCCGCCTACTTCGAATTGAGCAGCGTCAACCCGGTCACGTTCCTTCCCGGCGCTCTCGTCGAACGGGCCGCGGAGCTGGCGACCGAGTTTTCCGGCTCCTGCCTGCTCGGCGTGGGCCAGTTCTGCACCAATCCCGGCCTGCTGCTCACGATTGCCGGCGAGCCTACGGAAACGTTTCTCACCACCGCGGCGCAGGCGTTTTCCGCCGCGCCTTCGGGCGTGATGCTGGTGGCGTCGCTACCTCCTGAAATCGACGCCGGGGTCGCGGCCCTCACCGCCGCCGGCGCGCAACTCATTGGGCGCGGCACGCAGGCCACCGCGCCCGGTTTTCGGGTCCAGCCCGCGCTGCTGCGCGTCGATGGTGCCACGTTCCTGCGCGCTCCCGCCACCTTTCAACGCGAGATGTTCGGCCCCGCTTCGCTGGTGGTGGTCGCCGCCGATGCCGACGAACTCGTCGCCGTGGCGCAACAGCTCGACGCGTCGCTGACCGCATCGTTCTACACCGCCCGCGACGGCAGCGACGACGCGTTGCACGATCGCCTGTTTCCCATCATCGCCGCCAAGGCCGGTCGCGTGCTCAACGACAAGATGCCGACCGGCGTCGCCGTCTCGCCCGCCATGGTGCACGGCGGTCCGTTTCCGGCCGGCGGACATCCCGGCTTCACCGCCGTCGGCATTCCCGCGTCGTTGCGACGGTTCGGCGCGTTGCGCTGTTATGACAATGTGCGCGCGCACCGGCTGCCGGCCACGTTACAGGACAACAACCCGACCGGAAAACTCTGGCGCTGCATCGACGGCAACTGGACCCAGGGCGACGTGCGCGCGGCCGGTTGAGCCGCGCCAACGCCTCCGGTTCGGGCACAATTTGCCGCGCCCACTGGCATTGCACCGCGACGGCGTTTAGGCTGGCGCATGACTTCGTTGCAACCGCTCCTCATCGCCGGCCGGTGGATCACGCCGCCGCTTTCGACCGACGCCATTCAGGCGGCCGAACCCGCCACCGGCGAGGATCTGCCGGAGCGTTATCCCAATGCCACTCAGGCCGACATCGAGGCAATGCTCGAAGCCGGCAAAGCGGCCGCTCGGGCGCTTGTTGATGTGCCACCGGAACGATTGGCCGACTTCCTGGAAAGCTACGCCGCCGCGATCGATGAACACGCGGCGGAACTGGCCGCCATCGCCAGTCGCGAAACCGGACTCCCCAAACGCCCCCGGCTGCTCGAAGTCGAAATCCCGCGGACCATTAAACAACTGCGCGATGCCGCCGCCTGCGCGCGCGACGAAAGCTGGACGCTGCCGACGATCGACACCGAACCCAATGTCCGCTCGCGTCTCGAATCGCTGGTCAAGCCGGTGCTGGTGATGGGGCCGAACAATTTCCCGTTCGCCTACAATTGCGTAAGCGGGGGCGACTTTGCCGCCGCCATCGCCACCGGTCATCCCGTGATCGCGAAATCGCATTCGGCCCATCCGGGAACCTCGCTGCGACTCGCGCAACTCGCCCACGACTGCGTCCGCGCCGCCGGTCTGCCGTCGGGCCTGGTGCAGATGTTTTATCATTGCCCATCCGAGCTCGGTCTCGCGCTCGCCGGCGATCCGCGACTTGGCGCCATCGGTTTCACCGGGAGCGAAGGCGCGGGCCGCAAGATCAAGGCCGCTGCCGATGCCGCCGGCATTCCCGCTTATCTGGAAATGAGCGCCATCAATCCGGTTGGCATTCTTCCGGGCGCACTGGCCGAACGCGCGACCGAAATCGCCGACGAGTTTGCGGACTCCTGCCTGATGGCCAGCGGACAATTCTGCACCAATCCCGGTCTCGTGCTCGCGATCGACGGCGCCGGACTGGAGGCGTTTTTCGAACGCGCCGGATCACGTTTCGAATCCGCCACCACCGGTCCGATGCTCACGCGCCGTCTGCCGCAGGAACTCGATGACGCGGTGGAAAAACTGCAGGCCGCCGGCGCCTCGCTCGTCGCCCGCGCCCAAGAACCCAACGGCGATGGATTCCTCGGTCGCGCGGCCCTGTTGCGGGTCACTGCGGCCCGGTTCCTCAACGACTCCGCGCCGTTCCAGCACGAGATGTTCGGTCCCGCCGCGCTGGTGGTCGTGGCGGCGGACAAAAGTGAACTCACCGCAATTTACGAAACGCTCAACGCTTCGCTCACCGGTTCACTCTACACCGCCCGCGACGGCGCGGACGACGACCTTTATGCGGTGCTGGCGCCGCTCCTGGCTCCGCGCATCGGCCGGCTGCTGAATGACAAGATGCCTACCGGCGTGGCCGTCGCTCCAGCCATGATGCACGGCGGCCCCTTTCCGGCCGGTGGCCATCCGGGCTTCACGGCCGTGGGCATGCCGGCCTCGTTGCGACGTTTCGCCGCGCTGCGCTGCTACGACAACGTGCGCGCCGAACGCCTGCCGGCGTCGTTGCGCGACCAGAATCCGACCGGCGCAATGTGGCGATTCATCAACAGCAAGTGGACGACTGAAGACGCGCCTGAGAAAACCTAATCGCTCGCGCCCGTATCGACCGTGTCGCCCGCATCGGTTTTGCCCGCTTCGCCCACGCGGAAGAAGTTGGCCCGCCGTTTCCGACTGCCCGCGGCCAGTGGACGTCGCTCCGCCGGCGTCTTGTAGGGCTGGCGTCGATACCCGTCGCGATCCGGATCGTTGGCACAATCCAATTGCACCTGCTGCATCGCGGCGAAGAGCTCCAGCAACTGCGTCGGCCGCTCGTAGCGATCCCGCCCGCTTGCGGCCAACGCCGTGAGCACTTCGTGAATTGATTCGAGCGTGGAAAGACAGCCTTCGACCGGCTGCTGCTTGATGACAAAACGACTCGGCGCCGACGGCGTGAACATGATCCGCGGGAGGCGTTGCAGGCGCGGACTCAGCCGCAGCATTTTCCGCGCGGAGCTCCAGGTCGCATCCAACACCAGCACGACCAGCGGTTTTCCCGGTGGCAGCACCGGAGCGGAATCCCGGAGAGCCACCGGATCGGAAAGGTTCACCGCATCCGTGCCCGGATAGAGCAGCACGACCTGATGCGCCGCATCGGCCACCAACTCCCTCACCCGCGGATGGTCATCGGGACAAGCCGTGACGACGATCTCGCTGTTGCTCAGACAAAGGTGCGTAAGCCGGCCCGTGCCGGCCTTCACCCGCCGATGCTCACGCGGG
Source organism: uncultured Opitutus sp. (assembly GCA_966250925.1). GTDB lineage: Bacteria > Verrucomicrobiota > Verrucomicrobiia > Opitutales > Opitutaceae > Actomonas. Next base: position 5,098 of record CBINJL010000265.1, read on the forward strand.
TGCATCAGCAACACGTAACGTGTCGCCGTCGACATCGGCACAATACGCTCGCACCAGCACAACGGCTTGGGCCAAAAACAACGGTAACAGGTCTCTCGACTCATCGTGACAGGGGGTTCATTGAGAAAACCTGTTTCCCTCGGTTCCAACC
>CBINJL010000266.1:0-5238 GCA_966250925.1 uncultured Opitutus sp.
GGAAGTCGTGCAACGCCTCGCGCAGTCGCCCGCGCTGTGGCAGGCGTTGATCGACAGCGGCGTGCTGCCGCGGGAATTCGCGCTGCCCGGCGCGCTCCAGCAACTGCTCCGCGGCGGCGGTGATCTGTTCAAATCGTTTTTCCGGACACTTGAACAATAGGCCGCAGCGGTGCTTAGTTAGCCCCTTTGCAATGAACGATACTGCGTCCAAAACCGACTCCCACCCGCCCGAAGATCCTGTTTCCATGCCGGAAACCGGCGCCGAAACGACCGCCGAGACCGTGGTCGAACCGACCGTCGAGCCCTCCCTTGAGGAGCAATTGGAAGCCGCCCGCCGCGAAACCGCCGCGGCCAAGGAAGCGCATCTTCGCGCCATGGCCGACCTCGACAACTTCCGCCGCCGCACCGCCCGCGAAAAGGACGACCTGCGCGCCTTTGCCGCCGCCAGTGTGGTGGAGGAGCTGATGCCGGTGCTCGATAATTTCGGTTTCGCGCTCACGGCCGCCAAGGCGCCCAACGCCGAGCTCAAAACCCTCACCGAAGGCGTCGACATGATTGCCTCCCAGCTCAAAACCGCGCTGGGCAATCACGGACTCAAGGAAGTCAATCCCGCCGGCGCCGCCTTCGATCCCAATCTGCACGAAGCCGTCTCGCAGCAGCCCAGCGACGAGGTGGCCGAAGGTCAGGTGCTGCAGGTTATCCGCGTGGGTTACACCCTGAACGGTCGCCTCCTGCGTCCCGCCACCGTGATCGTGTCCGGCGGACCCGCCGCGGCGGAAACCGAAGCCTGATTTCCGGGCGATCCCGCAAGCCCCCGCACACCATGGCGAAAACCGATTATTACGAACTGCTTGGCGTCAGCCGCGACATCAGCGAGGCCGACCTGAAGAAAGCCTACCGCAAGCAGGCGGTGAAGTATCACCCGGATAAAAACCCGGGCGACAAGGAGGCGGAGGAGAAATTCAAGGAGATCTCCCACGCCTACGAAGTGCTCAAGGATCCGCAAAAACGCGCGGCCTACGATCGCTACGGTCACGCCGCCTTCGAGGGCGGCGCCGGTGCGCGTGGTCCCGGCGGCATGGGCGGGTTCGGCGGCGCCGGCGGCGGTGGTTTCCACGATCCGTTCGACATCTTCCGCGAAGTCTTCGGCGGCGGTGGTGGCGGCGGGGGCGGAGGCGGCATCTTTGACGAGATGTTCGGCGGTGGCGGCGGGGGCGGCAGCGGCTCCCGCGACGGCGCCGACCTGCGCTACGATTTGGAAATCTCGCTCGAAGAAGCGGCCAAGGGCGTGGAAAAGGAACTCTCGTTTCGCAAGGCGATGGCCTGTGAACGCTGCGATGGCAGCGGCGCCGAGCCGGGCTCGAAACGCGTGACGTGTCCGACCTGCGGCGGCGTGGGCCAGGTGCGTCGCAGCGGCGGCATCATCACCTTCCGCCAAACCTGTCCGACCTGCGGCGGCTCCGGCACCAAGATCGAAAAGCCCTGTTCGCGTTGCCACGGCGAAGGCCGCGAAGCGAAAACGGCGAAGATCAACGTCAAGATTCCGCCCGGCGTCGACACCGGTTCGCGGCTGCGCTCCGTCGGCAACGGCGAGGCCGGCCAGGCGGGCGGTCAGCCGGGCGATCTCTACATCGTGCTCACGGTCAAGGAACACGAAATCTTCGAACGCCAGGGCCAGGATCTGTTCTGCGAGATTCCGATCAAGTTCACCCTCGCGACCCTCGGCGGCACGATCGAAGTCCCAACTCTGTTCGGCAAAGCGTCGCTCAAGATCCCGCCCGGCACGCAAAGCGGCACGACCTTCCGCCTGCGCGCCAAGGGCATGCCGTCACTGCGCGGCGGAGCCCAAGGCGATCAACTCGTGCGCGTGCACGTCGAGGTGCCGAAGAAGCTCACCGAAGAGCAGCGCAAGCTGTTGGAAGACTTTGCCCGCATCAGCGGCGACGCCGATCAACCGACCGAAGAAGGCTGGTTCGAAAAGGCGAAAAAGTTCTTCTGAGCGCGACGCCTCCGGCAATCTGCGGTTTTTGCAAAAAAGACGCCGGCCTGGATGGGCCGGCGTCGTGGTATCTAAAATTTCGATACGCGCGGGGCGCGGATCGGATCTTAGAACTTGTAAGCGACGCCGAGCGCGGCGCCCCAGTCACCGCCTTCGATGGCGCTGACCTCAATGTAGGGGAGCAGCTTGTCGCTGGCGCGGTAGTTCAGGCGCAGGCTGCCGTCGAAGACGCCGTCCGAACCGTGATCAAAGGTGGCGTCGTAGCCCACGCTGGCGATGGCGGTGAACTGCGGGTTCAGGTCGAACTCGGCGCCGACGCGGCCGCCCCAGACCCATTCGTCATCGAACGGCCAGTCGAGCCAGGCGTAGCCCACGGACAGGGTGGCGAAGCCGCGGCTGTTGGACGACAGCTCGGTGAAGTAGGTGGCGTCGATCCCGGCGACGGTGGTATCGACTGAGGAATGCGCCTCCACCCAGCCGTAGTTCACGCTGGCGCCGAGATCGAAACCGGCCGCGACGGGCAGGTTGGCCGAAAGCGTCGTGGCGTAGCCATCGAGACGGGTGTTGTTGACGTTCATGTAGCCGAAGCCGAGTTCGGCCGCACGGGTGCCGCGCAGGCTGGCGTTGGTCGCCGGAGTCGCGCTGGTCTGAGCCAGAGCGGCGGGCGAGGCCAAGGACAGAATCGCGGCCATCGTGCCGAGGATTTGTGAGGGTTTCATAGTTTGTTTGCTTGTTAGGTTTTTGGCCTGCCGGTGAAGGCAGGGGGCGAACGGGGTAGCGGTCGCAAATGTTACAGCAATGAAAATAGTTCATTTTCGCGTGGGAACATTTTCACCGCTTCCCAGTCGCCGTCGGAGACTCAGCGATTTGCGTAACACATTAAAAATCATGGGAAAGTGGCTCTGATTCGGGAACCTGCGCCACGTCCTGTGCTAACGCCAATCGCTGTCGCCGTGGCGCCCGTGGCCATCGGGCCGGAGTCGAACTTGGCCGCTCCAGGGGATGCGGATTGCCATACGGCGCGACGCCGGTGAGGCATGGTGTCATGCGTGTTGTCATTCTCGGTTCCGGTCGTGGTTCGAACGCCGATGCCATTCTTGCCGCCCAGCGCGACGGCCGTCTCGGTCGCGCCGAAGTGGTGCAGCTCATCGTCGATCAACCGCAGGCGGGCATGCTGGCGCTGGGCGAGAAATACGGCGTGCCGGCGCGTTATCTCGATCCGGCGCCGTTTCGGACCAAACTCGACGGGGCAGGCGAGGAGTATTACATGGCTGAAATCGCTGCGCTGCGGCCCGACCTGATCGTGCTGGCGGGGTTCATGCGCGTGATCAAGCCGCGCTTCATCGCGGCGTTTGCGGGCAAGATCATCAATCTGCACCCGAGTCTGCTGCCGGCGTTTCCCGGACTCGACGGCATCGGGCAGGCCTGGCGGCATGGTGTCAAAGTCGCCGGCTGCACCGTGCACTATGTCACGCCCGAGGTCGATGGCGGTCCGATCATCGACCAGGCGGTGGTGCGTATCGAGGCCGAGGATACGCTCGAAACCTTTGCCCAAAAAATCCATGTCGCCGAGCACGCGCTGCTGCCCGCCGTCATCGCCCGGCTGAGCCAATAAACCACGGAGTGACGCTGAGCGGCAGGATTGGTTAAAAAACAGCAGCGGAGTGGCCTCTGCCGACTGGCTTGCACTTGGGAGCAGGCTGTCCGCATAACAGGGAATGGCATTCAAGGTTTTCATCGACGGTTCCGAGGGCACCACCGGGTTGCAGATCAACGAGCGGCTGGCGGAGCGAGCCGACCTTGATCTGATCACGATCGATCCGGAACGGCGCAAGGATGCGGCGGCGCGGGCGGACTGCCTCAATGCCGCCGATGTCGCGTTCCTGTGTCTGCCCGACGATGCCGCCCGCGAATCGGCCGCGCTGGTGACAAATCCGGCCACGGTGGTGATCGATGCCAGCACGGCCCATCGGGTCGACCCCGGCTGGGCTTACGGATTGCCGGAGCTTGCGCCGGATTACCGTGAACGTCTGCGGAGTGCCAACCGCATTGCCAACATCGGCTGCCACGCCGGGGCGTTTCTGCTCGGCGCCACGCCGCTGGTGCGCGCCGGTATCCTGCCGGTGGATACACGAGTCTGCTGCTTCTCACTCACCGGCTACAGTGGCGGCGGCAAGAAGATGATCGCGCAATACGAGGCGGCGGACCGGCCGGCGCCGCTCGACAGCCCGCGGCCCTACGCGCTCGGTCTCACCCACAAACACCTGCCGGAAATGACGCGTCATTCCGGCCTGATGCATGCGCCGCACTTCGTGCCGGTGGTGGGTGCGTTTCGGCAAGGGCTCGCGGTCACGATTCCGCTGGCACTGACCGAACTGCCCGGCTCGCCGACGCCGGCGCGGATTCACGCGGTGTTACGCGAATCGTATGCCGGGGAACAATTCGTGCGGGTGTTGCCGTTGGGCGATGCGTCGAATCTCGACGGTGGATTCTTCGACCCACAGGCCTGCAACGGCACCAACCGCGCCGACATATTTGTGGCCGGTCACGACGAGCAGGCGGTGGTCATCGTGCGCATCGACAATCTCGGCAAAGGCGCCTCGGGCTCAGCCGTGCAGTGCATGAACCTGCGCCTCGGTCTCCCGGAAGACGCCGGACTGAAGAATTGACGCGGCGCCGCGGCCACGCGCCGCAGCGTTGACCGCGAGCAGAGTGCGCGCTCTGGTGCGCGCATGAGTTTGTGCGAAATCAAAGTGCCGCTGGCGGTGGAGCAGGTGGATGCGAGCGATGACGTGTTGCTGGAGCGTGGCGACGAGCGCTGGAGCGTGATGCACGATGTATTGATCCCGGCTGCGTGGGTGATCGGCATGTTTGCGGATCGGGCCGAAGCCGAGGCGCAGTGGGCCGATCTGGCGCCGAGTCTGGTCGGCGTCGGCGCGCCGGAGTTTCGCGAGATGACGGACGAGGCGTGGAAGAACAGCTACAAACTGCATTTCAAACCGTGGCAATGCGGTCGCCTGCATTGGGTGCCGGTGTGGGAACGCGAGACCTATCCGCTGCCCGAGGGCGACGTGGCGATCTGGCTCGACCCCGGCATGGCCTTTGGCACCGGAAATCACGAAACGACGCGGCTGTGTTGCGAGCGCTTGGTGGCATGGGCGTCCACAGTGCGGCCGGACGTGCGGGTGATCGACGCCGGCTGCGGCTCGGGCATTCTTGCGATCTCGGCGGCGCGGCTT
>CBINJL010000267.1:0-5234 GCA_966250925.1 uncultured Opitutus sp.
GGTCCATGACGCGGCGCAGCGCGGCGACATCGCCTGCGCGCAGGCCGCTCAGGTCCGCGAGATCCGGGTCGGTTTCGGCCATCGCTTGGGGTGGGGCGGCGGCGCGGTCGGCGGCGTCAGGGGGCGGCGGCGATGCCGTTGGCGGGGGCGACCAGGGCAAGGTAGCGGGAGCGTTGTTGGGGTGACATGACATCGGCGGTGGCCTCGATGAGCGAGCGCGTGGAGCGGTCGGCGGCGGCTTCGAGTTCGCGGCGTTGAGCCACAAACCGGGCGAATTCGAGGAAATCGACCCGGCCCTCGGAGCGGCGGATATCTTCAAAAGCGACGAACTCCTCCTCCATCCGGCTGATGTCGAGCGCGAGCTGACGCAGGCGGGTGTGTGACCGGGAATGCAGCTCGACCACGCGGGCAAACTGCGCGTCGGTGAGCTCGAGATCGGTGCGCATCCAGGCGAGTTGGCAGTCGAGGTCGCCGCCGTTGCAGCCGGCCCGCCAACGCGTCCAGGTGCAGAAGGCGATCAGTCCGGCCGTAAGCCCGAGAAACAGGACGAGGGCGCCGCGGTTCATGAGTGACCTTCGGTAGTGGCGCGCGCGCCGGACGTCGTGGCCGCATCGGTGGCGGCGGCGTCGATGCGCGGATTGATCAATTGCAGGTAACTCTCGACCACGCGGGCGTGCATGCGATCGCGTTCATCACCGACTCGGATCTCGGCCAGCAACAGGCCAAGCAGGACGCAGGCGCACACGAAAACTGCGGCGAAGGCGGGTTGCCCGAATACGTGGTCGATCGATTGCCACCAGCGCAGCGGTGCGGCGACGGGCGCGGCGCTCAGTCGCTGCTGCACCTGCGCCTTGAAGTCGGGCGCAAGCGGCGGCGGAGCCGGATAGGCGGTCAACAGCTCGTCGAGCGGATCAAACGGATCGGGAGAAGAATCGGACATGACGCAGGGAACGGCACAGGCGGGGACGACTGCGGTTCAAACGCACAACCCCGGGTTTGGCGAGAGTCCGCCACCTTTTCGTCGTCGGCAGGCGGGAAAATTTCGCGCCGGGCGCGCGATCCGGCGAAGCGCGCCGCCGCTCAGCGATACAGCCAGAAGCGTTGGCTCTGTTGCTGGTAAACCTCGGCCTGTTGGCGCCACTGCTTGAGCCAGGCATCGAGATCAATGCGGTCGCCGTCGCGCACGAGCGCGTTGAAGAACGCTTCCGATCCCATGTGTTTGATGAACAGTTCGGCTTCGCTGCGCTTGGCGGTGGCGAAGGGGTTTTCCGGTTCCAGCGCGCAGGCGAGACGCATGAGGTGGAAGTTCAGTTCGGTGGGATTCCACGCCGTCCAGTCGTCGACGCCGAGATACAGTCCCTCGGTGGGTCGGCCCTGGCGGTCGGTGACGGCGACGCGGCGTATTGAAATTCCGGGGACGTTGAGCGCCCGGAGCAGCGACTCCAGTTGGTCGATCCGCGTGCCGGCATGCGCGATGCCGCGGAACGGATAAATGTTGGGGCCGAGGCCGTGTTTAAAATCACCGAGATAGGTGCCGAGGCCCACCATCGGATAACCGACGACGGCGGCGAAATCGGGAATCATCGGCGAGGTCGGCACCCAGCGCAGTCCCGTCTCCGGCCAACGCATGTGGCGGCTCCAGCCGCGCATCGGCACGACGACGAGTTTGCCGGCGTTGCGGGTGGCGTCGTCAAGATCAAGCACCCCCGGGGCGTAGCGGGAGAGCCGCGCCAGTTCACCGATGGTCAGGCCGTGCACGTAGGGGACACGAAACGCGCCCACGTAGCTCTTCCACTGGGCGTCGAGCGGCGGACCATCGACTTTGAGACCGCCCAGCGGATTCGGCCGGTCGAGCACGACAAACTCCACGCCGGCCTCAAAACACGCCGTCATCGCCAGCCGCATGCAACTCACGTAGGTGTAGCTGCGCGTGCCGATGTCCTGCAGGTCGACCACCATCACGTCGAGCCCCTGCAACATCTTGGCCGTCGGCGTGCGGTATTTGCCGTAGAGCGAATACACCGGCAATCCGGTGCGCGAGTCGATGCGATCATCCACCGGCACGTTCGCCTTTTCGTCGCCATAGATGCCATGCTCGGGGCCGAACAACGCAACGAGGTTGACCTGTGGCGCGCGGCGCAGGACGTCGACCGTGCTTTCGCCGCGGCGATTCACGCCGGCCGGGTGGGTGAGCAGGCCGACACGTTTGCCGCGCAGGAGGGCAAACCCGTCCGCTTCGAGCACGTCGATGCCGAGCATGACGGGATGAATCGGCGCCGGCGTGGGCGCGGTCGCGGTCGGTGTTGCCGTCGGCGCACTGGGCGCGCTCGGCACGGTGCGTCCGGTCGGAGTCGCCGGGCCGCTCGCCGTCGCGGAGCGTTGATTGCCGGCGGCGCAGCCGACAAAACCGGCGAGGAGCAGTCCCAGCAGCGGAAGCAGATGAAAACGGGGGCGGAGAAGAGGGCGTCCGGACATCAGGCGCGGCTCACTCTGCGCGGGGCGCCGGCGGGGTCGAGTCGGAATGCTTTTGCCGCTCGGCGACTTTCACTTTGTGCACCTGCGCCTGATGCACGGCGTTGCGCCAGATGATGTCGAGCACGAGGCCGAGCAGTGCGCCGACCACGATGCCGCCGATGACCCAGGCGTTGAACGCCGTGCCGAGTCCCTGGGTCCAACTCAGATGCGCCGGCGGAGAATGCAGCAGGCTTTCCGTGGGCGGCGCGGAGACTGCGGTGCTGGGATCGAGTTCAACGCTGGTGCCGAAGCCGGAAGCGCGGATGATGAAGTGGCCGACCTCGTAAGTCAGGAAATACAGCGGGATCGCCGTCAGGGGATTGGTGATGAACTGCAATCCGACCAGCACCATGACGTTGGCTCGCAGCAGCAGTGCCATGCAAAATGCCGTCGGGACCTGAATGCCCATGATCGGCAGCAACGCGATGATCGAGCCGGCATACAGCGCCGGCCGCACGTGCTCCTTGCGAAAGGACCACAGGTAGGCGCGTTTGCGGGCGACATCCGCGAAGCGGCCGATGAACGGATAATGATGAAAACGCGCGCGTCGCGGAGCGTAGCGCAACAACGCCTTCACCCGGCGGATGCGGGCGAAGCGGCGCTGGCGATGGTCATGGTTTTCGGAGGAATCCACAGGCGCAAAAATGCGGGCGTGCAACCTGTGTAGGCCACCGGCGGGGCGCAACCGGAATTGCCGCTTAAGATGAATCAGCCGCATTGCGCGCGAATGGCGCGAGCGAGGTTGTCGGCCGTGGCCGGCAACGCGGTCGCGAGCGGTGTGCCGGGCGGCGTGATCGCGGTGACGACGCATCCGGCGGGAGGCGTGGACAGATCCACAGCGCCGGCAAAAATTTGCACAGGTTTTCCGGCCGCGGTGGCTTGCCGGGCCAGTGCGCCCGGTCCCTTGCCTTCCAATGAACTGGCGTCGAAACGGCCTTCGCCGGTGAGCACCAGATCGGCGGACGCGAGACGCGAAGCAAGATCGAGCCACGCTTCCACCAGATCGTAGCCAGGAACGAGTAGGGCGCCGGCGGCGGTGAGAAATCCATACGCGATGCCTCCGGCCGCTCCGGCGCCGGCGGTCGTTTCGAGTCCGGGCCGTCCGGCGGCGTCGGCCAGCAATCGGGCCATGCGGGCGGTCGCGGCTTCGAGTCGCGGCAGATCCTGCGGCTGCAGCCCCTTTTGCGGCGCGAATACTGTCGCCGCCCCGCGCGGACCGAGCAGCGGATTGCTCACATCGCAGGCGATGCGAATCGGCGGCAACGGTGTCGCGTCCGATTCGAGCCGAACGATCTCGGACCACGTTGCCGGATTGAGTCGCGGCAAGGGCGAGCCGTCCGCGCGTTCGGCGCGCCAGCCGAGTGCGCTCAAGGCGCCGAGTCCGAGGTCGTGTGTCGCACTGCCGCCGACTCCGAGCAGGACCGCATCGGCCCCGACCGCGATCGCCGCCCGAATCGTTTCGCCTGTTCCGCGCGTGTCGGTTTGCCAGGGATCGCGCAGGGCCGGCGGCAGACTTTGCAGGCCGCTGGCGGTTGCCATTTCGATCACGGCTAGACGCCGCGTCGCGTCGGGCAATGCGAGCAAGCGGCGGGCGGCGACCGGCAATCGGCGCGGGTCTACCAAACCAAATCCCGTTTCAACCGGTGTCTCGCGCGGCCCAGTCGCCTGCAACGACTGCCAACTGCCGCCGGCGGCTTGGGTGAGAATGGAGGCGAAACCCTCGCCGCCATCGGCCAGCGGACACATCTCGACCACCCAGTCCGGCTGCACCGCGGTCACCGCGGATCGCGCCACCGCGCAGGCATCGGGCGCGGAGAGGGCGTCCTTGAATTTATCGAAGGCAACGAGCACGCGCATGCCGCCGACTCTGTAATCCCCGCACCTTCCCGCGCCAGCCTCAACTCCGCCCGTTTGTCACACATTACGTGACAAACTGGTGTTCCCGCGGGCGAAATCCCATGGGCCCGGGGGTGTCTGCATTTGTCACGTAATACCTGAATTCAGAGGTAGGTGGGTTGTTTTGTAGCCCTGTGCGGGAGCGCAGGGAGGGGCGGCGTCAGCCGCACCGCAAAGTCCCGCTGCTCCCGCAGCGGGCTACACACCTCTACTGCGGGATACTGGTAATACGTGGCAAATACGTGAGGGCGTGGCGGCGGGGCTGCGGCGGAAAAGGTTCGCGCGGGTGGTGGGGCGGGGCAGGCTGCGCGCATGGTTTTAATGGGATGTCAGCCGGGGTTTGAAACGTTGCTGCAGCGGGAAGTTTCCGCGGCGGTCAACTCGGCGCGGGTGGAGGCGGTTGGCGGGGGCTGGCTGCGTTTGGTGGCGGAGGAATCGGGAATCGCGGCGGCGCCGCGTTGGGGCGAAACGGAATGGTGTTTCGCGCAGGCGGTCTGGCCGGCGGCGACGCAGATCACGGGCGGTTCGGTGAATGCGTTGGCGGGCGCGGTGCTGGATGCGTTCATGGCATCGCTGCGTGGTGAACGGATCGAAGTGGCGTGGCCCTGTGTTTTTTCGCACGCGGCGGGGCTGGACGGACTGGGGCGCCGGACTGCGGCGGTGGAGAAAGCGTTTCACGAACTGTTGAAAAAACGGTTCGGGCGGGTCGCCCGGCTGGCGCAAAACGATGTGCCGCCCGGGTGGGGCGCGGTGCGCGGACTATTCGTTCACTTCACCGACTTTGGCGAAGCCTGGCTGAGTCGCGAACTGGTGCGCGGGGGGCA
>CBINJL010000268.1:0-5215 GCA_966250925.1 uncultured Opitutus sp.
CTCCTGGGCCTGAGCGTGAAGGTGACCGAGGCGATGGAGGCCGCCGCCGTCGCCCTGGAGATGGACGCGGGCAGCCTGTCGGTCCACGACTCCTTCATCCTGCACGGCAGCGCCGCCAATACCAGCGGGATCACGGCACCGGCGACGAATATCGATTCACTCCTTCGGCCGCTTCTCTGAGATCAACATCGAGCCGATACTTCCCGCCGGGAACATCCTCGATCCTGAAACTCCCGTCCGGCGCGAAATTGAGCGCGAACCGACGACGCCATCGAACGGGGCTTTGATCTCGGTCTTTTCCAAACGCAGCCGGATCAACGACAACTCGGCCTCGGCCGCCGCAAACTCGGAACGGGCGCGGTCCGCCTCGGACTGGGCGATGGTGCGCGATTGGCTCAAATTGTCGCTGCGTTCGACATTGAGTTTCGCGAGGTTGTAGCGCGCCTCGACCTGCGCGGCCTGCGCCCGCAGTTCGGCATCGTCGATCTTGAGCAACAACTGCCCGGCCTTCACCTCCTGGCCTTCGTCAAAATAAATTTCACGCACGATGCCGCCGATCTCGGTGCGCATCTCGGCCGATTCGTTGGCCGCGAGCGACCCGACCAGATGCAGGGTCTCGGCCAGATCGCGACGAGCGAGCGTCACGACCTCGACCAATTGCGCGGTGTTGGCATTGGCCCGCGCCGCGCCGGCTCCCGGCACCGGCGCCGATCCGCTCTCGCGTGCGCAGCCCGCGGTGAACACCACCGCGGAACCAATAGATCCGACCAACAGAGAAACGAAGAACGACGGCAGCCGCATGGGTAAAACGGGATGAAGGACGCCCCGCGCGAAAACGCAAAGCGGCAAAAAGTTTCCGTTAAGACGCGCCCGCCCCGCCGTCGGTTTCAGTTTTCCTCAAATGAAATCCCGCATTCGCAAAACCGCAAAGCAACGCGAAGAGAAGGAACGACCAACAAGAGCCGTGGGCTTGAAGCGGTGTTCAGCCGGCTTGAGACATCTTGATCAACACAGGCAGGTAGACCAAAAAATTGTAGCCGCTGTGGAAAATGATAGGGCCGCGAATATCGACCGTCTTCTCGTAAATCCAGCAGGACAAAAACCCGAGGAGGAAAAGTGGCGCAACTGCCACCACGGATCTGTGGCTGATTGAAAATATCAATGAGGAAACGACCGCAGAGGATACGATCGGCAGCCTCCCTTTGAATATTCGATACAGCCCCGAACGAAATACGATCTCCTCAGCAATCGGAGCCACGATGCAGGTGTTGAAGCCCAACAAGATCATCGCCGGAACACCTGTAACGTAGCGGGAATAGGAACGCAAATTCTCCTCAGGGCGTAGATGCATCGAATCATCAATACCCTGAAAATTCTGCGCCCAAGCCCCTCCCACCACCGATATACCGTAGAAGCCAACAACCACCAAGAACAGGGCCCACAAAACAGTCCGCGTGGTTTTGCCTTTTTCTAAACACGGCCAACCGGAAATCCCGGCAGCAAAACGGAAGTGCGCATACACCACTGCGGAAGAAAGAAGCAGACTGGAGCCGAAATACGCAAAGGTCGGACTGATTTGCCGAGCGATCAATATGGTCGCACCTAGCCCCATCCCCATTCCAACTGCGATGTAAGCGATATACGCCGCAGCGGAAGTAATGGTGATCGGGATAGCAGCTACAGATTTTTGATCTTTATCGCGCATTGCCGAAAGCCGCGCCCGGCGACATCGCCGGCTTCGCGTTCCTTCGTGTCCTTGGCGGTTGGCTCACACACCGCCCTCGCCCGCGTCAGCCGATTTCGGCTTCGTAGCCGGCGGCGTCGAGCAAGGCGGCAAGATCCGCCGGATCGGCCATCTTGATGCGCAGAATCCAACCCGCGCCATAGGGTTCTTGGTTCACCGTTTCCGGCGCACTGTCGAGCGCGTCGTTGACCGCCACGACTTCGCCGCCCACCGGAGCGTAGAGGTCGGAAGCGGCCTTGACCGATTCCACCACGCCAAACACGTCACCCGCCGCCAGCGTGTCGCCTACGCCAGGCAATTCGACGTAGGTGATGTCGCCCAGGCTGTCCTGCGCGTAGTCCGAAATGCCCACTTCCACCACGCCGTCACCGGCGTCTTTGACCCATTCGTGGGACTTGGCGTATTTGCGATCGGCGGGGATTTGGCTCATGACGATTTCTTTAGTTCGACGAAGGGAGGTTTGACCAGAGACAAGTTGAAACGCGTGCCGCGAATTTCCACCGCGAATTCCGCGCCCGCCGCAACCGCCGACGCCGGCACCAACGCCGACCCGATCGCCTCGCCCAGGCCCGGCGACAACGTGCCGGACAACACCCGGCCCACCACCGCGCCGTCGGCCGTGGTCACGACTTCCGTGCCGGGACGCACGATGCGCCGATCGCCTGTGCGGAAAAACACCACGCGTCGCCGCTCCGGCGAGGCCTTTTCGGTCGCGAGCGCCTCGGCGCCGATGAAGCCGCCAGCTTTTTGAAATTTCACCACCCAGCCGAGCCCAGCGGCGATGGGTGAGATGTCGGCCTCAAGCTCGTGACCATACAACGGAAACCCCGCTTCGAGACGCAGGCTGTCGCGCGCACCAAGTCCGGCCAGTTGCAGGCCATGCGATTCGCCGGCCGCCAACACCGCCTCGGCCAGCGCCGGCGCATCGGCGGCGGCGTGGTAGAGTTCAAAACCGTCTTCGCCGGTGTAACCCGTGCGGCTGATGAGGCACTGCACGCCGGCCACCGTGCCTTCGAGAAAATGGTAGTAGCGCAGGGTGCCGAGTTTGGCGCCGGTGAGCGTTTGCAAAATCGCCGCCGCCTTCGGCCCCTGCAGTGCGAGCAGCGCGTAGTCCGCCGAACGATCGGCAATCACCACATCAAACCCCGCCGCCTGTTCGTGCATCCACGCGAGATCCTTGGCGATGTTGCCGGCGTTGATGCAGAGAAAGTAATCCCCTTCCCCGCGGCAATACACCAGCAGGTCGTCAACCGTGCCGCCGTCGGGCCGACACATCGCGGTGTAAAGCACACGCCCCGGATACAACGACGCGACGTCGTTGGTCACGAGCCGATCGAGCCACGCCAGCGCATCCGGTCCGGACACATCGACTTCGCCCATGTGGCTGACGTCGAACAGGCCCGCCGCGCTCCGCACCGCCTTGTGCTCTTCCAGAATGCTGCGGTATTGCACCGGCATATCCCAGCCGGCGAAATCGACCATGCGGCCGCCGTGGGCGACATGAAAAGCGTGAAGCGGCGTGCGCTGCGGTTCGGACATGCCGCCATGCAAGCGACGCGGGTTTCCCCACCGCAAGCCTCAACCCATCCGTGTGGCGGGCGGCAGCGGCGGCATCAGCCGGCTTTGCGCGACCACGTGCCGTCGGCTTCCTGCACCCAGACGCCGGGCGCGGAGCTGGCCGCGATCTGGCGGGCGCGGGCGCGACCGACATCGTCGGCGGACGAGCCGGTCTGTTTGGCAATGGCCTGGTAAACCGCCTTGCGGTCAGCGTTTTCGGCCGCGACCAGATCGGCGGCGCCGGCGGCGCTCGCCCGCACTTCGAGATAACCGGTGTTGGTTTCCCCCAGAGCACCTTCGGCCTTCAAGGCATCGAGCTGCGCGAGGCGGGCCGACATGCGCTGACGCACGGCGCCGAGATCGGCGGTTTGCGCCTGGGCGCCGATCACGGCGAATACGAACGCGACCAACCAAAGCGAACCACGCAGAAGGGAAAAACGAGCGGCGATATTCATGACGCTAAAAATTGATGGGGGAATTGGTGACGAAAAATCGGGGCGGATCAGGTTTCGGGCGAAATGGTGGTGGACTGGCGGTCGAGGTCGCCGAAGAAATCGTCGAGGGCACGGTCAACCTTCACGTTCACATCCACCACGGCGTGCACTTGAATCGGGTCCATTTTCACGTGCAGACAACCGCCCGAAAACAGGGCGAACAAACCGACAGGAAGAAGCAGACGGCGCATGTTGAGGAGAGGTTGATGCGTTGCGACTGGCGAAGCAACCGTCGGGTTCCGTCCGGATCGAAGTTGCCGCCGATTCGAGCGCAGGGAGCGATGCATTGCGGGGTCAGTTTCCAAAATGAATGTTGGCGCGTTCATCGAGGCTGAGCTCGATAAGATCACGCAGCGGACCATGGATGTTGACTTCAAACTCCACCCGCTCGACTGCCTGCGCGCCTTCCGGTCGCGCCGTCAAATGCACCCGGGCGGTGCGCAGCGGCGCCGCCGGATCTTCGGGGTATAGTTCTACCTCCAGTCGCTCGACCTGCAGGCGGCGCCGTCCGGTTTCGATCGCCACCAATTCGTCGTGAGCCGGATTTTTCACCGCCGCCATGCGCGCCAGCGGCCCCAGCCACGCCGGCAACGTTTCCACGCGCGCAGGCACTTGGGCGGACAAAAATCCCGGTTCCGCCGCCAGCCCCACCACCGCAGTCTCGCCGGGCATCACCTGCAGGCGACCCTTGCCCGGTTGCAGGCCTTCGGTTTCCGACCAGCTCAGGCGCAGCGTGCCGCCGAGTCGGCCGGAACCAAAACTGAAAAACTCCGGCACGTAACGGGCGACTTCGCCGACATCGACCGCATCGACCACAATCGTGAGATCCACCTGCATCGTCTGCGGGTCGAAGGCAAACGGCACCACCGTCACCGTGCCGCCCCACAACGCACAAGTCAGTTTCGTCACATGGCAGATCCCGTTCGCATCCACTTCCGCTTCGAGCTGCCCCGCGCCGGTTTCAATGTCGTCCACGAGCACCGACGACCAAGTGGCGGTGACCTTCGCCTGCGCGAGGGCGGTATCCGCCAGCGTGGCCTCACCTGCCACCACCAGATCGCGCACCGCGCCGGCCGGATCCGCCCAATCCACCCGCCCCGGCGCGGCGGAAAACCGCAGCGCCCCCGCCGCTTCGTCATCGACCCACACGCCTTCGGCTTCCACCTCGACCGCACCGCGCCAGGTGAGATCGGACAATTCCGGCAGGAATCGCACCGCCCACGGCAACAGCTGTTCCGGGTCGATGTTTTGACGAGGAATGGTCCACGAGACCGGCTCCGCACCGACCAGCGGCCGGTTTGCCGGATGGCTATCGGAGCATGAGGTCGATGGGCTGATCATCACAGGCGCCGAAACCGACGTCTGCATCCTCGCGACTGTTCTTGGAGCGGTCGATCGGGGTTACCGGGTCACGATCGTG
>CBINJL010000269.1:0-5210 GCA_966250925.1 uncultured Opitutus sp.
ATACTTGTCGTCGTCGAACGAGATGGTGTAGGCCTTGACCGGCGACTGCATCGCGCCTGTAGCCAATCCGAGGATACAGCACGAATCGATGCCGCCGGACAGGTAACACCCGACCGGCACGTCGGCTTCGAGTCGCAGCACGATGGCGCGAATGAGTTCCTCGCGCACACGTTCGACGTGAGCCTGTTCGTCGAACTCTTTCGGCCGATCGGCTTCGAGCGGAAAGTCGAAATCCCAGTAACGATGCGAGGTGATATCGAGTCGTCCGTCCCGTTTGCGCACCCGCAGGAAATGTCCCGGCGCAAGCGAATGCACGCCGGCAAATGCGCTCATGCCCGGCGCGATCGTCTGCATGAGTTGATGCAGCGCCGCCTTCGGATCGAGCCGCGCCTCGACGTCGCGATGCGCGATGACGGACTTCACCTCGGAGCCGTAAACCAACGTGGAGCCATTGCCCGCGAGCCAGTAGAACAACGGCCGCACCCCGAAGCGGTCGCGGACGAGAATCAGTTCATCCTTCTGCTTATCGTAGAGGGTGAAGGCGAACTCCCCGCGGAGGTGCTGCACGAAGTCGAGACCGTGTTTGCGATACAGCCCGATCGCGATCTCCGAGTCCGACTTGGTGGTGAACCGTTCGCCCTCCGCCATGAGCGTCGAGCGGTGACGTTTGAAGTCATAAAACTCGCCGTTGATCGTGAGCACGCAGCTGCCATCGCGGGCATGGATGGGCTGGAAGCCGCCCTCCAGGTCGTTGATCGAAAGCCGGGTGTGGCCGAGAGCCACGCCGCGTGCGGCGTCAATGAATTCGCCGGTGGCGTCGGGGCCGCGATGATGGATCGTCGCCAACTGGGCGGCGAGGATCGCAGGAGCGTCGGGAGGAAGAGGTTGGGCGACAAAAAAGCCGGCAATGCCACACATCAGGATTCGGGTTGTTCCAGGTTTACGAAGTTCGGCAGGGCCTTGAGGCGGCCCAGCACCGACATGAGCAGGGCCTGGCGGACGAACACCGCGCCGTGGGCCTGCGAGAAATAGAGGTTGTGCGAAGTCTTGTCCAACGACGTATCCAGTTCTTCACGACGCGCCAGTGGATGCAGGATGACGGCATCGTCCTTGAGCGGGCTCTTGGCGTTGAGTTTGAACCGACTGTCGAGCGTCCGGTAGGAATCACCCAGAAACGCGATCGAGTTCATGTAGATCACATCGAGCGTGGGCAGGTTTTCTCGCACGTCATTGGTAACCTGATACGCGATGCCGGCATCGGTGAGGCGTTCGGTGACATCGGCGCCGAAGGGATCGGCCATTTCAGAAATCACCGTCACCTTGCGGATGTGATCCTTGAAGAGCAGCGCCATGAGCAGGAATGACTTCACCGCCCGCATCGAACCGGGAGTGCCGAGGATGCCCAGGTTGAGTTTGGGCGTGCCGCGGCGATAAGGCTCGGCGAGGCGCGGATTCCATTTGAGCAACGCATACCAGTCGGCCAGCGCCTGGGTCGGGTGTTCGCCGCTGCCGTTGCCGGCGTTGATCAACGGCACGCGCAGGTTTTCCAGAATCTGCTCCGGCGCATCGGTCTCGGTGTGGCGCATGATGACCACGTCGGCATAGGCGTTGAACATCTCGCCGATGTCGCCCAATGACTCGCCCTTGGCCTGGCCGGTGGTGGAGCCGTCGGCGATGGAGATGATCTTGCCGTCGAGTCGCAGGATGGCGCTTTCAAAACTGGTGCGCGTGCGGGTCGAGGCTTCGAAAAACGCCGTCACCGCGATCTTGCCGTCGAGCGGGTGAAACGGCCACACCTCGATCTTCTCCAGGATGGCGGCGAGTTTGCACAGTTCGACCACCTGCTCGAACGAGAACTGGCCGGCCGCGAGAATGTTGGCGCCTTCGAGTTCGCGCAGGACGTTGAGCTGCACCGGATTTTCGCGGAAGAGCGCGGCGGGTTCCGGGCGGATGGCTTTCGAACCCTTGGGCGGTTCGAGCACGGCCGTGAGTTTGTTCTGTTCGACGGCGGGCGGGAGATTGGTTTTTTCCATGAGAGAAGACGTTGCAGGGCTGCGGGTCACCAGAGTTTGCCGTTTTTGAAATCGCGGATGAGCAGCACGACGAGCGTCACCGCCCCGGCCGCAGTCCACAGCAGGGCAAGCGCGATCAGGCCGTGGAGAAAGGTTTGGGAAAACATGATCGGTTATGGGGTTGAACTCAGGCGCGGCCGACGGTTTCCGGAAAATCCGTCGGCGCGATCCAACGTGCGGCCAGGGTGAAGAGCATCGACACGGCCGCGCCGACCAGCGATGCGGTGAACCAGCCGAGCGTGAAGTAGGCGGTCACGCCGAGCCCGCAGCCGAGCACGATGCCGGTCAGGACGAGCGATCGGTTGAGGCCGCGCCAGAAAAGTCCGCCGATGACCGGCCAGATCAAACTGGCGACCAGCGGACCGGAAATGAACAACGCCTCGATGATCGGCCAGTGCGGCGCGGCCAGCAGCCAGGTGAGGCCGCCGACGATCAGAATGACTGTGCCGGTGATCTTGCGGAATCCACGCTCGGGCAGCGTGCGACCGAGCAGGCCACCATGCACGTCCTTGACCAACAGGTCCGACGTCGCCGCCAGCAGCGAATCAATCGACGACGCCATTGAGCAAAACAACACCACGAGAATCACCACGCCGGCGATCGCCCCGAGGCCGGAGTTGGCCATCACCGTCGTCGCGACGAGCGGGCCGGTTTGGTTGGCCTCGGCGATGTTGATGCCCAGCGGGCCCGCCGCCAGCGCGATGAACCCGGCCGCAATCGGAATCGGAAACCACAACACCCCCGAAAGGAAAAACGCCTTCGGCGCCACGCCCGGCCGCATCGCAAACGCCCGCGACCACCAGACGTTGTTGTGAAACACTTCGCCGAATCCGAAGAGCATGTTGTTAAACACCGCCAACAGCGCCGCCGGCATCACAAACTGCAGCAGCGACGGCTGGTGTTCGCGCATGTGGCGATAAGCATCGTCGAAATCGAGATGGCTGATCACGAGCCCCCCCACCAGCACGATGCCGACGAGGATGATCAGGCTTTGAATGAAGTCCGTGCCGATCACCGCATACAACCCGCCAAACAACGTATAGAGCACACACACCACGAGAATGAGCGTCATGCCCTGCAGGTAGGGAATCCCCGCCAACGCTTGGAGCAGATCACCGCCTGCGATCGCCATGCTGACGAGCCACGACAGCGAATACAGCATGGTGATGATCAGAAACAGCGACCACCCCACCCGACCGTAACGCAGGTGGAAAAAGTCGCCCGCGGTGTGGCCTTCCGGCAGCAGTTTGCAGATGCGCACCGCCAGCGGCGCAAACAACAGCAGTCCAAAGCTCGCGGTCGAATACGCCATCATGCCCCACACCCCGAGCGTGAGCGCGAGCACGGGGGCGAGCATCGTCGTGTTCGACGTCACCCAGGTGGCCATCGCCGTGGCCGAACCGAGCGAAAGCCCGACGTTGCGACCCGCCAGAATGAATCCTTCCGAAGTCTTCGCCTTGCGCCCCCAGTAAAGTCCGAGCAGCACCCAGATCACGCCAAGCCCGATGACAACCAACCATCCCGTGGTCGCGGAAATCGACGGCGTGTTCATTGCGCCACCTCCGGTTCAAGTTTGCGCTTCGGCTCCGGTCGCGTGATGCCAAACAGGATCGCACCGATGGTCATCAGCACCACCACCCCGCCGAGGCCGAGCAGGAGAAAAAGTTTTCCGCGCGCCATGAAGGTCACATCAACCGCGAGCGCCTCCGACCATGGCCCCGTCGTGCCCGCGGGGCCCACCGCACGCACCCGAAAATGGTGCACGCCCTCGGGCAGCCCGGTCAGCACCGAACCGGCATCAGCACCGGCATAACGTGTTTGCGCCCGCGAAAAATCCGCCGAATCGGATTGCTGCAGTTCCACCGTGTGCGACGGCGGCAATTCATCCCAGGCGAGCGTGACGGTCCCGTCGCTCGACGCCAACGGAGCGTCTGCCGCCGGGCGCATGGAAAAGTCGATGGCTGGCGGCGCCGCCAGCGCGGCCCCGACACTGCCGAAAAAAAGCAGGCCGAGCCATCCGTGCCGCGCACGGAGCAGGAAATATACAAACATGGATGCGTATCGGGGGACGTGGCCGGGAACCGCCCGTAAGCAGTTTTCGAATACAACACCGGCGCGAAACGCAAAACGCTCCGACCTCAGCAAGAGGCCATAACTGCACCGGCACACCGGCCGGGAGTGACTGTCAAAAGGAGCCCGAAAGGGTTTCGCCGGATCGCCGCCACGTCAACCTTCCGCGTTCATTTCCCTCCTTCGTGCGGTCGCAGCGACAGAAGAATAATGGCAGCAAACAAGCAAGCAAAAACATGGTATCCAACAGCTTGGTAAGCTACGGCGCCTTTAGTAAAGACTCGAAGGAATGAAGCCGTCGGTTTAAAATGGAATCGCAGTCACTCTCCAGACGACGAAGTCCTTGGATCGGACACGAGGTGCGCCACGTTCGCGACTACATGTCGGGCGGAACATGGGAGAGCGCTTCCTCAATCGTCGATATGCCTTCCTTGACCTTGAGCATCGAATCCTGGTGCAGGGTCTTCATGCCCGAGCGCATCGCGATCTTCTTCAGCTCGGCCGTGTCGGCCTCCTTGTTGATCGCCTCGACCAGTTCGTCACTGGTTGTCATGAGTTCATGGATACCGACGCGGCCCTTGTAACCGGTGCCGTTGCACTTGGGACAGCCCTTGGGGTTGGCCTTGAAGATTTCTCCGCTCCAGCCGATCGCCTTTTCCATGATCTCCGGCACCCGCCCTTCGGGCTGATAGGGCTGGCGGCACTGCTTGCACACGCGGCGCATGAGTCGCTGCGCGCAGACGCAGACCAGCGACGAGGAAATCATGAACGGCTCCACGCCCATGTCCGTCAGGCGCGCCACTGTCGACGGCGCGTCGTTGGTGTGCAGCGTGGAAATGAGCAAGTGACCGGTGAGCGCGGCTTCGACCGCGATGTTGGCGGTTTCCTTGTCGCGAATTTCGCCGACCAGAATGATGTCCGGGTCCTGACGCAGAAACGCGCGCAGCGCGCTGGCGAAGGTCAATCCGATCTGCCGGTGCATCTGCATCTGGTTGATGCCGGCAAGGGTGTATTCGATCGGGTCCTCGGCGGTGCGGATGACGATGTCCGGCGAATTGATTTCGTTGA
>CBINJL010000270.1:0-5155 GCA_966250925.1 uncultured Opitutus sp.
GTGCAACTAAAATTATCGGGGGAAATTCAGGGCTTTCGCTGGCCCACCTTGGACGTCTGTTCGACTCACGGGGCATCTCCATCGACGACGATCGGAGTGCCGATGTCGACATCGGCTTTGGTGGGTTTGGCCGGGGATCGTTCGATGGTAAGCCCTTGATTATTCTCACCGAAAAAGTTGGCGCCGACTTCGCCCATTTTTTCCAACGCGGTCGGGAAATTGATGCCGGCGGCGCGCGTGCTCAGCCGCGCGACCCAGAGCCGGGTGAACGAACCGTCCGCGCCGCGGTTTTTCAGGTCGTAGGCGGCGAGGACGACATAGTAACGCTCCTCGTCGAGCATGGCGCGCACCGTGCGGGCGTCCTCGCCCATAAATGCGCGATCACTGTCGACTTTGAGCACGTTGGCAAATCCGAGCAGGTTCACCGTGGGTTGGTAGTGAAACTCCTGCTCAACGCGCCCCGAGGCCATGCGCGCCCATTCGTAGTCGGGTGCGGCGGCGGCTTGGGCGGCGCTTTCCTGGAGCAGCGCCTGGGCGTAGTCGGAAGGCTCAATTTCTTTTCCCTCTTCGTCGATGTAGCTGCTGTTGAATGTCTCCTGGGCGGCGCGTTGATTGTCGCGCGCCTGGTGCATGAGCTCGGCCACGTAATCAGTGTTGCGACTGAGCGAAACGGTCATGCCCCAGTGCACGGCAATGATGATGTCGGCGTCGTCCGCGTCGGCGGTGGGCAGGAATTTTTTGCGCGCCAAGTAGGGCGCGAGGGTTTCGGCGATGGCTTGAATTTCGGTCTTCGCCAGCGATCCGTCGCGGATGCCGCCGGAACGCATCGAACCTTCGAGGAAAACGTATTTCTGCGGCACGGTATCGCCGCGATCGTCGACGCGGTTTTCCAGATATTCCTCGGTCGCGCTGGCGCTTACGGTGACGTGACGCTGCGCCCAAGCGTGATCTGACGCGAAACCGAACAGCACGAATGAAAGCGCGCAGACGCGCCGCCGAAAACGGAGGGCGTGGACGTGGGGCATGGGGCAGGGCGCTGTCGGGCGGCGACAGCGTGGTCCAGCCAGACCCGCGAATAGGATTTACGCAACCGCGCGGCCACCTGACTGTCCGCAGCGATTACGACCGGCGCGCCGCCGGCATGGCGTATCGACGCTCAGTCGAGGGCGAGACCGAGTCGGTCGCGCGCCGGTTTGGCCAAGGCCTGGAAGCGGGCGGCCGCTTCCGCCGGGCGCAGGTCGATGCCGTAGTTCGGGATGATGGCCTGCATGCGCTTGAGTCCGGCGTCGCCGCTGACGAGCTGCGGGAAACTGGTGCGCACGACTTCCGTGATGATGTGCACGGAGGTCGAGGCGCCGGGGGAGGCGCCGAGCAGCGCCGACATCGATTTGTCGGCCGAGGTCAGGACTTCCGTGCCGAAGTGCACGATGCCTGCCGCGCCGTCGGTTTTCTTGATCGCCTGCACGCGGATGCCGGCTTCCTGCAGGCGCCAGTCGGACTCGCGCGCGTCCGGGTAAAATTCGTGCAACACCGCCATGCGGTCGCCGAGACTTTGCGTGCCTTGGTCGATGAGGTATTTGACCAGATCGAGGTTGCCCCAGCCGACCTTGAGCAAGGTGGCAAGGTTGTGCGGTTTCACTGAGCGCGGCAGATCGGTCCAACTGCCTTTCTGATGCAGGAACTTGGTCGTCCACGCGGCGAACGGACCGAAGAGCAGGCTCTTTTTCCCGTCGAGAATGCGGGTGTCGAGATGCGGCACCGCCATGGTCGGCGCGGCGCCGAGTGCCTGGCCGTAAACCTTGGCTTGGTGCCGCGAAACGATTTCCGGATCGTCGCACACCAGCCACTGTCCGCCGATGGGAAACCCGCCCAACCCGCGCGCTTCCGGCAGGCCCGCCTTTTGCAGGAGCAGGATGCTGCCGCCGCCGGCACCGACGAAGACGAACTTGGTGTTCACGCGGTGCGTGTCGCCCGAGTCGAGATGCTTGGCCGTGACGGCCCAGCCGCCGCTTGATACGCGATCAAGATCGACCACCCGATGTCCGGGCAACACGCGGCAATTTTCCTGGCGGGCCAGCCAGCCCAGCAGTTGTCGGGAAATCGCGCCGAAATTGACATCGGAACCGCCGTCCATGCGCGTGGCGGCAATCGGTTCATCCTTCGCGCGACCGGTCGTCAGCAACGGCGCCCACGCCGTGATCTCCGCCGGATCGGTGGAGAACTGCATCGGGGCAAAGAAGTGATGTGCGGCGAGGCCGGCGTGGCGGGCGCGCAGATAATCGACCTGCTCCTGCGTGCGCACGAAACTCAGATGCGGCACCGGATTGATGAAGCTCGGCGTGTCGGTGAGGATGCCGTCGGCCACGCATTGCGACCAGAACTGGAGCGACGATTCGAACTCCTGGAAAATGTTGATCGCCTTGGCCACGTTGACCGTGCCGTCGGCCTCGCGATGCGGCGTGTAGCTCAGCTCGCAAATCCCCGCGTGGCCCGTGCCGGCGTTGTTCCAGCCGTGCGACGCTTCGGGCGACAACGTGTCGGCCACTTCGTAAACGGTGATGGCGAGCTTTGGGTCGAGCCGCTTGAGCAGCACGCCGAGGGTGGAGGACATGATGCCGCTGCCGATCAGAACGACGTCGGGATTGGGATAAGCCATGGAGCGAAGAGTTGGAGGGGGAGAATTAGCCGAATAAAGAACGGTAGGGATTAACCACGAAATACACGAATCACACGAAAGAATGCAGCACGCGAATCAGCGGCAGTCGGTTTGTTCTTTTCGTGTGTTTCGTGGTTCATCCCGGATCTCAGCCGCGCTGGCTGAGCACGGTGCGTTCGTATTTGCTTACCTCGTCGAGCCAATCGGCGCCGGCGGGCACGTCGGCGCGGCGACAAAGCTCGTCCCAGACCGCGCCCCACGGGAGCTGGCGACCGAGTTCCATGAAGGCGAGTTCTTCGTGCGGACTGAAGGAGCCGCGCTTCTTTTCCAACGCTGGGAACACGTCGAGCAGGCCGCACAGAATGGCCTGACGCGTGGCGCGGGTGCCGACCTGGTAGGCGGCAATGCGGTTGATCGACGCGTCGAAGAAATCGAGCGCGACGTAGACGCGGTCCCAGGCGTCGCCGCGGGCGATTTCGAGGAAGAGATTGCGCACCGCGTCGTCGAGGATGACGACGTGATCGCTGTCCCAGCGCATCGGGCGGCTGGTGTGGAGCAGCAGCTTCTTGTGGAACTGCAGGTGGGCGGAAACCTTGTCGGCGACGGATTCGGTCGGGTGGTAGTGGCCGAGGTCGAGGCAGAGCACGAGGTCGCGGCTGAGCGCGTAATTGGAATAGAATTCCTGCGAGCCGACGACGAACGCTTCGCTGCCGAGACCAAAGAGTTTGCCTTCAACGGCGTCGACGCAGTGTTTGCGGCTGATCGACTTGTCGGCGAAAATCGCGTCGTAGGAATCGGCGAGACGTTCCCGGAAACCGAAACGGTCGTGCAGCTCGTCCTTGGCACCGTCCGGCACCCAGTGGTTGTTGACCGAAGGCGACTTCAGCTTCTTGGCAAAGTGCTGGGCGATGCGGCGGCTGGCCTGGCCGTGGCGTATCCAGAAATCCCGCACATCCTTGTTGGCGTGCGAGAGGGTGTAGCCCTGCGATGCGAGCGGATGGGCGAAGTAGGTCGGGTTGAAATCGAGGCCGATTTTTTCGTCCTGAGCCCAGTCGAGCCAGCGGGCGAAGTGACGCGGCTCCAGTGCATCGCGATCAACCGGCTTGCCGTCGGTTTCGGCGTAGAAGGCGTGGAGATTGAGCCGGTGTTCGCCGGGCAGCAGCGACAACGCCTTGGAGAGGTCGGCGCGCATCTCATCGCCGTTGCGGGCGCGGCCGGGATAACCGCCGGTCGCCATGATGCCGCCGCCGTCGACATTGCCGCGGGGCGCTTCGAGTCCGCGCACATCGTCGGCCTGCCAGCAGTGCAGCGACACCGGAACCGCAAGCGCCTTGGCGATGGCGGCTTCGGTGTCGACGCCGAGATCGGCATAACGTTGGTGGGCGAGTTTGTAGGCGGTGGAGATTTGGCGGGTCGAGGGCATGGCGGTGAGAAGTTTGAAGTGAGAAGTGGGAAGTAGGAAGTGAGTGGCGGTGAAGAGGCGGAGGTTTGAGAAAACGTCTTACTTCATCCTTCCGACTTCTTACTTGTCCGCGGCTGATAGGCCGCGGGCCGCAGATGCGCGGCGAGATGGGAACGGAAGGTGGTGAGGTCCTTCACCGCCTTGAGCGCGATGAGTTGGTTGGCGAAGTTGCCGACCGCGGAACCTTCGAGGGAATACGACAACACCGGCAATCCGGCGGCGTCGGCGGTGGCCTGGCAGAGCAGCGGATTTTTTGAGCCGCCGCCGACCATGAGAATGCGGGCGAAGCGGCGGCCGGTGAGGCGTTCGAAACGCGCCACCACATCGGCGTGGCCCTGGCCGAGCGAATCGCAGATCAGACGGGCGTAGCCGGCGAGATCGCGTGGCGGGCGGACCTTGTTACGCTTGAGCTGCGCATCGATGGCGGCCCGCATCGAGGAGGGATTGGCAAAGGCCGGATCGGTGACATCGAGCAGACGTTTCGGCGCGGGCTGGGTGCGGGCAGCTTTGACGAGTTCGCGCCAGCCCTTGTCGTTGGTCGGACGCGAGGCGAAATCGGCCAGGGTGCGTTCGAGCAACCACAGGCCGATGACGTTGACCAGCGGGCGATAGCCGCCGCGACCGGTGCGGTCGTTGGCCACGCGAGCCTCCTGCGCTTCGGCGCCGAGCAGCGGCGTGTCGCTTTCGAAACCGACCAGCGACCACGTGCCGGAGCTCAGCAAAATGTCGTCGCCGGAGGCGGCGGCGGGCATGGCGTCGTAGGCGCAGGTCGTGTCGTGACCGGGCACGGCGACGACGGTGGTTTTTTCGAGTCCGGCGAGGCCGCGCACGGGGCCGAGTTTGGCCCCGGATTTCACCGGCTTGGTCAGCCACGAAGCCGGCACGCGGAAGTAGTCGAGCGCTTCCCGCGACCACTCGTCGTTGTTCACATCGAGCAACGGGGTGGTGCTGGCGATGGACAGGCCGTTGGCCATTTTACCCGACAGCAGGTAGTTGAAGTAGTCCGGGATCCGGAACGACGCGGCGTAGATGTCCGC
>CBINJL010000271.1:0-5151 GCA_966250925.1 uncultured Opitutus sp.
TGGTCGCGTTCGGCGCCGCCCAGGCGATCTTCGGTTTCTGGCGTCGTCTGCGCCTCGGCCCGGCCGATCCAACCCGCATCCTCAACTCGTTGCCCAAGGACGCCGATCCGACCGAACCACTGCCGCCCGGCGTGTCCGTCGCCATAGTCATGCCGATCTGCAACGAAGATCCCGTGCGCGTCTTCCAAGGCGTGCGCGCGCTGTTTGAATCGTTGTCCGACGCCGGTCAGTTGCACGCCTACGAATTTTTCATTCTGAGCGATTCCTCCGACCCGAACCGCTGGATTCAGGAAGAGGCGCTGTGGGTGCGTCTGACCAAGGAACTCGATGCGCGCGGCCGGATCTTTTACCGTAAGCGCCGCGTCAACACCAACAAGAAGGCCGGCAACCTCGCCGACTTCTGCCGCCGCTGGGGCTCGCGTTATCGTTACATGGTCGTCCTCGACGCCGACAGCATCATGGCCGGTTCCACCGTTGTGACCCTCACGCGCCTGATGGAAAAACATCCCGGCGTCGGCATCATCCAAACCATCCCGCGACTCGTGCGCGGCGAGACGCTGTTCTGCCGCCTGCAACAATTTGCCAGCCGTCTCTACGGATCGATCTTCGCCGCCGGACTCAACGCCTGGCAGCTCGGCAACGGCAACTACTGGGGCCACAACGCCATCATCCGCACCCGCCCGTTCATCGAGCACTGCTCGCTGCCCGATCTGCCCGGCAACGAACCCTTCGGTGGCCGCATCCTTTCCCACGATTACGTGGAGGCCGCGCTCATGCGCCGCGGCGGCTGGGGCGTGTGGCTCGCCACCGATCTCGAAGGCAGTTACGAGGAAGGCCCGGCCAATCTCATCGACTACGCCAAACGCGACCGCCGCTGGCTGCAGGGCAATCTCCAACATTCCTGGCTGCTGACCGCCCGCGGCCTGCACGGCGCCAATCGCCTGCACCTTTTGCTCGGCATCATGGCCTATCTCGCTTCGCCGTTGTGGCTGGCGTTTCTGATCGTATCGATGGTCCTCACCTACCGGCTGCAGGCCACCGGACTTTCCATCCTGCCCGGTCCATCCTTCATCCCGCGACTCGATATCGGCTTCGCCACGGAAGGCGTCATCCTATTCGCCGGCACGCTCACCCTGCTGCTCCTGCCCAAGCTGCTCGCCATTGTCGACCTGCGTCGCAATCGCCCGTTGTGGGCGGCCTTCGGCGGCGCCGGCCGCATCCTGCCCGGCGCGGTGATCGAGACGCTGGTCTTCACCCTCATCGCCCCCGTGCTGATGCTGTTTCACAGCAAGTTCATCGTGAAGGTGTTCTCCGGCCAGGGCGTGCAATGGATCACCCAGCGCCGCGGCCAGGACGGTGAACCGGAGTGGCGCGAAGTCATCCTCACCCATCTCGGGCACACCATCATCGGCGCAGTGTGGTTTGTCGTGGCTTGGTGGATACAACCCGCGCTCGCGCTGTGGCTGTCGCCCATTCTCGCCGGTCTCATGCTGTCGATGCCGGTGTCGCTGCTGACCGGGAAAACCGATCTCGGCCGCCGCCTGCGCGATGCCCGCTGGTTCATCGTGCCCGAGGAGACCGAACCGCCGCCCGTGCTCGCCCGCGTCGATCAACTGGTCGAGGAACGCAGCGCCACCACGCTCGCGCTGCCACCCGATCTCGAACGCGATCATGGCCTGCTGCAGACCGTGCTCGATCCTTACGTCAACGCCGTGCATCTCTCGCTGCTGCGCGTCAAACGCGAAGCCGCGCCCGCTTCCGCCAAGCGCTTCGCCGACCTGCGCGAGCGGTTGCTGCAGTTCGGCCCGCAGGCACTGACGCCGGCCGAGAAGACTTCCCTGCTGCAACACGCCGACTCGCTCATCGCCCTGCATCGCGACCTCTGGTCCCGCACCGAGGCGCAGCTCGCGCCGTGGTGGCGTCAGGCCATCCGCCAATACAACGTCGTTGCCCCGCCGCCCGTCTCCACGCTGCGCCGTTAAGTTTTTTGCTTCACCCCACCCCATGACCACACGTTGGCAAAACCTCCGTGAACGCATGCGTTCGTCGCTCTGGCTGCTGCCCGCCTTGCTGGCGATCGGCGCCGCAGGCTTCGCCGAGGTGTCGCTGCGGCTCGACGCTTGGATCGTCGATCGCGATTGGTCGATTCCGTTTCTTTATCCGGGCGGTCTGGCGGGAGCGCGCGAAGTTCTCAGCACCCTCGCCGGGTCGATGGTTTCACTCACCACCATCAGCTTTTCGGTCATGATGGTCGTGCTCACGCTGGCCTCGAACCAGTTCGGCCCGCGCGTCCTGCGCAACTTCATCTCCGATCGTTTCTATCAGGTCGTGCTCGGGGTCTTCGTCGCCACCTTCGCCTTCAGCCTATTGCTGCTGGGCCGGTTGCCCGAACCCGAGGCTACCAACGCCGCCGTGCCGCGCCTCGCGGTTACGCTGGCCTTGGTCCTGGCGTTCGGGTGCCTGGCCACGCTGATCGGATTCATCCACCACGTCGCCCGTTCCATTCAGGCCTCACAAATCGTGCTCCGCGCCCATCAGGAAGCCTGCCGCACGATCGAAGCGCTCTACCCCGAGGAACTCGGTCACGAGGGCAACGACTCCGACGACGATGCCGAAGCGCTCCGCCAGGCGCCCGCGCGCTTCACCCTCGAGTCCGACCGGCCCGGCTACATTCAGGCACTGAGCGTCGACGAATTGATGACGCTCGCCCGCCGGCACGACTGCGTGGTCGAACTGCTGGTCAAACCCGGCCACTTCATTTCCACCGGCACCCCGCTCGCCCGCATCCACGGCGACACCACCGCCACCGCTACCGATTTCGAGTCCCAGTTGCGCCGCGCAATCATCCTCGGGGCCGAACGCACCGGCGAACAGGACGCGCAATACGGCGTGCGGCAGCTCATGGAAATCGCCATCCGCTCGCTTTCGCCCGGCATCAACGATCCCGTGACCGCCATTGCCTGCATCGATTACCTCGGAGAAAATCTCCTGTCGCTGGCCCGCCGACAACTGCCCGGCCGCGACCGTTGCGACGACGCCGGTCAATTGCGCGTCATCGTGCGCCGCGACGATTTCAGCGAGATCGCCGCCGCCGCGTTCGACAACCTCCGCCATTACGGCCGCGGCCATCCCGAGGTCATGAACCGGCTCGCCGGCATGATCGCCACCCTCGCGCCCGCGCTGCATCGCGCCGCCGACCGGAAGTGGCTCGACCGCGCCCTCACCGACCTGCGCCGCGAAGCCGAACATCTGGTCGCCCCCGTCGACCGCCAACGCTTCGAACGCGCCTGCGCCGCGGCCGCGACCGCCGCCGAAACCGTGCCGACACACTGATCCGGCCACGCGGGCGCCACAGCACGGATTTTCCGTGTCATCCGCCGCGACGTTTCGCTTACTCGGCGGCTGTGGAATCGGACCTTGCTCCCTGTCGCACCTTTATCGCCGAACTGGCCCGCGCCAGCGCGGAGTTCATTGCCCCGTATTTCGGCAATCCCGCCACTGCGGTGGATTTTAAATCCGACGACTCGCCCGTGACCGCCGCCGATCGCGGCGCCGAGGCCCTCATGCGCGATCTCATCGCCGCCCGTTTTCCCGATCACGGCATCATCGGTGAAGAGCATGGCAACCTTCGCCCCGACGCCGAGTTTGTCTGGGTGCTCGATCCCATCGACGGCACCAAGAGTTTCATCACCGGCGTGCCGCTCTGGACAACATTGATCGGCCTGCTCCATCGCGGCCAACCCGTGCTCGGCGCCATCCATCAGCCGACGCTCGGTCAGCTCGTCATCGGCGACAATACGACCACCACGCTCAACGGCCGCCCCGTCCGCACCCGCGCCACCACCGATCTCGCGGCCGCCACGTTGGTCACCAGCGATCACCGCAATCTCGGGCGTTACCAGAACGCCGCCGCGGCCGACACCCTCATCGACGCCTGCCGCCTCTACCGCACCTGGGCTGACGGCTACGGCTACCTGTTGCTGGCCACCGGATTCGTCGATCTCGCGCTCGATCCGATCATGAATCCGTGGGATATCGCCGCTCTCGTGCCGGTCGTGCGCGGCGCCGGCGGCGTCATCACCGATTGGTCGGGCAACACCCCCTACCCCGCCGAGTCCATCGTCGCCGCCGCCACCCCCGCGCTGCACGACGCGGCGCTGACCCTCCTGCAGCGCAAATAAACGCCTCCTCGTTCGCCATGCAACGCGTCCGCCTCGCTGACAT
This sequence comes from uncultured Opitutus sp., assembly GCA_966250925.1. Lineage (GTDB taxonomy): Bacteria > Verrucomicrobiota > Verrucomicrobiia > Opitutales > Opitutaceae > Actomonas. Next base: position 4,225 of record CBINJL010000271.1, read on the forward strand.
TCCCTGGGATCACTGGTATTCGCCCGCGCGGACGTTTGAGGGCTTCGGGCAACAGGTTTCGCTTGCCCTCGGGTCCGTGGCCGACGCGCCGCCACATCAGGGCGGACATCCGTTCGATCTCGAACACGGCCGTCTGCCGCCCGGCAAATCCGGCTGCCCGTTTCACACTCATGGCAACCAGTGGGAACTGTTCATCATCACTGCCGGCAACGGTGTCGTGCGTTACGGCCGTCATCGCCGCGAGATCGGTCCGGGTGATGTTGCGCTGCACCCACCCGGCGAGGCGCACCAACTCCTCAACACCGGCGCGACCGACCTGCATTATCTTCTGATCGCCGACAATCCTTCCGCCGACTGGGCCTATTATCCCGATTCCGACAAGTGGAACATCATGGGCCACGGCACCTTCACCCGTCAGCTCGTCGGCTATCATTTGGGTGAAGAAGACGGCGCGCCGTCCGAGCCGGAGAACCGCCCGCCGCCACCCGTCGGCCCCGCGGAGCCACTGTCGCGCTTCGTCTCGCTCGACGCCGTGCCCTGGCTTCACCAACGCTCGCCCGGCGGACGCTACGAATCGTATTGCCGCAACGTTTCGCTCGAACTTGGCGGCCGGCGCAACCTCGACGCGCCGCGTGGCGGTCATCCTTTTGACGTGCAATATCGGCGCGTTCCATCCGGAAAAATCATCTGCCCGTATCACGCCCACAGCGCGCAATCGGAATTGTTTGTGGTGCTGTCGGGCGCCGCCGAGATCCGCACCGAAGCGGGCTGGCAAACCGTCTCCGCCGGCGAGGCGGTTTTCCATCCGCCCGGCGCCGCCCACCAGACCCGCAATTCTGGTCCCGACGAATTGCTGCTGCTCATCATCACCGACAATCCGCCGCAGGACAGCTTCGTTTATCCCGACTCCGCCAAGCACGGTTCGCG